>JAPLGI010000112.1 GCA_026390245.1 Caldisericota bacterium | reverse complement strand
TGCGGGAGCCACCTGGGACGCCTGAGGCAAGGAACTCACAGATAGAATTGCTCGTCTTATGAGTGCAGGCCCTGCCGGAAGGTACCGAGCAGGGCCTGGTTGCCGAATGGCCCTCCTCCGCTATACTCGCAGGAAGAGGGTGGTGGGCTGACGAGGTGGAGATGAGCTGCAGGAAGTTGCGGTGGTTGGTGATCGCCATACTGACATGCTGCCTTGCCGGGGCAGTTCTCATGCCTGCGTCCTCTGCCCGGGCAGTCGACACGACATCCTGGTTCCGCCTGCTCTCCGTCGACAGGAATCTCGCCATCTCGCTGAACGGCTCGAAGCTTCCCGTCAAGGCGATGCGCATCGGGGACACCATCCTGGTTCCCTTCAGCGTCCTGCATCAGGCATGGGGTGCTGTCTACGCGACGTCCGCTGCTGGATCCGCCCTCACGATCGGGTCCCGGCATGCCGTCTGGCAGGGGATGTCTGCCACGTATCGTGAGGGCTTCGTCGACTTTCCCTGGAGCGTTGCGCCGGTGATGTCCGGCGGCCAGCTGCACGTTCCACTGCAGGAGCTGATGGAACCGATGGGGGCTTTCGTGGGGAAGCAGGCTTCGACGGGCGATCTGATCGTTGCCTACTCGACGAGGTGGCAGAAGGAGCCATGGCTGCGTCAAGGCCAGCTGGCTTACGTTCAGGCGATCGACCGGGTCCCTGTCAATCTGAAGCGCGTGACGACGACCCGCAAGGTTGTGGCGTTCACCTTCGACGACAACTGGGACGCCGTGGCAGCAGTCCGCATCGCCGAACTCTTCCATGCATACAATGGACACTGCACGTTCTTCGTTATCGGCACAAACGTCCGCATGCATCCCGACGCCATCCGCAGGATGGTACAGCTGGGAGATGACATCGGCAATCACACGTTCAGCCATCCTGCAGCGACGAACATCACCGATGCGACGTTCGTCAAGCAGATGCAGGCGTGTGAGCAGGTTCTCAACGGCATGGGACTGACCAGCCGGCCATACTTCCGTTTCCCCTACTTCGCCGAGGACAGGCATCTGATGCAGATCGTGACCGATCAGGGGTATGTGACGATTGGCTCAGCCTGGACGATCGAGGACACCGGACCCAAACGCTCCGTGGCACACAGCGTCGCGACCATCCGGCGCTTCATCAGCCCGGGCACAATCTTTGTGGCCCATCCCAACAGCATGATGACGTACGATGCCATGAAGGCGATTCTTCCCGAACTGGCGCGTCAGGGCTACAGCTTCGTCTCCGTGAGCGAGCTTCTCAGGGGGCGCTGACTGCGGGCGGCAACCCGAGGGTCGTTGTCAGCCAGGGAAGCACGACGTTCAGAAATGCCTCGGGGCTCTCTTCCTGCGGGACATGACCAAGTTCAGCGAGGGGCACGAACGTGAAATGGCTGTTCAGGGAGGCGAGGCGCCTGCTGTCAGACTGCGGGATGATCCGGTCGTCGTCGCCGTGCACGATCAGCGCGGGTTGTTGAATCGATCCGACCTGAGACCAGAGGTTCAGTCGTCCGGGGGCTGACGTGACGTACCACAGTCCCGCGTCCCAGTTGCTTGCCGTCAGAGGCTTCCGATAGGCCGGGATGACGTCTGACGGCATGGCGGAGGGGTCATGCCAGGCGGTCGTGATCAGGGATTGCATACTGGGGACCAGAGCCCGGACGAGCAGTGGGCCCAGATGCCGCACCTGTGGCGTGCGGATGAGCCAGTCCACAAAGGGGTTTGATCCACTCCTCCCCGACACCGCGGGACTGACCAGGACCATCGCCAGAACGGCCTGAGGAAACTTCAGGGCCATGTCGAGTGCGACGCCTCCTCCTGCGGAGTTGCCGATGAGGACAGCCTTCTCAAATCCCAGGGCATGCATCAGCTCCAGGGCAAGCTGTGCCTGCTCCGTCGCATCGTATGGGTCGTAGCCTGGCCAGTTGCTCTGGAGGGGGCGCTGGGACAGCCCAAAACCCGGCCGGTCATACGCGACGACGGTCCCCAGCTGTGCGAGGGCGGGAGCGATGCGGTCCCAGGTGAACGTGCTGGACCCGAACCCGTGCAG
>JAPLGI010000090.1 GCA_026390245.1 Caldisericota bacterium | reverse complement strand
AGATACCCAGCAGGACCACAAACGCCGCCAGGGGAACAAGGATGCCGGAATCGTATCCGGTCTGGGGAAACGCCTTCAGCAGGAAGTGGACCCCAAAGACAATGAAGAGGGCACTCAGGGCCACCCGCCGATCAATGTTGTTGCTGTTCATTGCTGTACCTCCACAAGTCGAATCTGTCCAATTGCACTGTCGATGTGCACGATGAGCTGCCGGTCAGCGCCGCCGGCTGCAGAAGCATTGAGAAATGACTTGCTGCCCTCGGCCACGAAATCCGAAGACAGGACCTTGCCCAAGACACTGCCGATGGAAAGCTGCACTCCTGGCTTGCTGGGGATACGCACTGTGCCGTTTCCCACAGCAGTGCGGAGCGAGACGTCGCAATGCCTGTCCAGCGACCCCGAGAAGTCAAGGTCATAGCTGCCAGTGATATTGCCAATGACGAGGTCCGCCATGTCCAGATTGCCAAGACGCGTCGCGGAGAAGCCACCAGTGACGTTCTCAATCTGAACAAGGTCAATGATCGACCCGGGTTCCGAGGCGTCCAGTTCGAGTGCGGACGACGCGCCAGCCAGGAAGAGCTCCCCCAGCCGGGCCTGGTCCAGGACCACTCGGGCTTCACCAACAAGCGTCAGTGTCAGTATCCCATTCTCGGGGACCACGATCGTCAGCCGCCTGGCACCTGTCTGGAGGGCAGCTGCCTTGTCGAGACGCAATCCAAAAGTGCCGGTCTTTGCACGGAAATCACGATGGAATCCTCCACTGCCCACGACGATGCTCGCCGATGTCAGAGAGGGTGACGACCCCACGATGACCTCCATGTTGTCGCCTGCGACCGATATCCTGCTCGCAGATCCACCCTGGACCTCCAGGATTGTGCCCTGCACAAGAGCCGGGGCAGCCCTGAGCCCACCGTTCCGCGTTACCAGCGTTACGATCGCTGAGCCAACGACGATCAGACTCACGACGAGTACGGCGACGAGAACGCGCCTGCGGCCGGTTACTGAAACAGATGGTATCATGCAGCCGCCCCTCCACCCTGGCCAAAGAGACGCTCACTGAGGGCAAGACTGCCCAGCAGCAGCCCGCCAATGGCGGTGAGTGTGCACAAAATCAGCCAGGACCGTAATTCGCCGAGGTTTGGCCCGACAACGGACTGGACAACCCGCAGGACGACGGGCGAGTACACGGCCAGCATGTAGACTCCAGTCAGGAAGACCCCGACGAACAGTGCACTGAACGCCAGCGCTGCAGCAAGGACGACCAGCGGTTCACCATTTCTCATGCGCGTTTGCATGAGACGTGCCAGAATGCTGCGCGACGCCCTCTTCCTCTCCCGCTCTGCTTCCCAGGCGTCGATCCGACCCCACACGCCGCAGGCAAACCCAGGCGGTGGAACAAGCTCGGGAGGACACGAGAGCGTCCTGATAATAATGCGTTCCAGTTCTTTCTCTGTCAGATATTGTGTGATCATGCAGCACCTCGCTGGTGCAGGGCTTCTACCTGCTTCTTCAATGCGGCTCGTGCCCGGAACAGCCGGACTTTCGCCGTTCCCTCGGCAACGCCGAGTCGCCCTCCGATCGTCGCAAGAGAGCACTCTTCAGCATAGAACATCGTCAGCAGTGCGCTGTCTTCCGGAGA
>JAPLGI010000029.1 GCA_026390245.1 Caldisericota bacterium | reverse complement strand
CTTGCCCGCGCCTGTCTCGCCGGTAATGACGTTCAGCCCGTCCTCGAATGACACGTGGACATCGTGCGCGATGGCCAGATTGTGGATGTCAAGGTGAAGCAGCATGCTCAGCCGCCCCAGTGGAATTTCGCGCCCAGGACCTTGTAGAAATTCTTCTCGCGCAGGCGAATGATGGCGGCATCCTCCGGGTATCTCCGGACACTGATCGTATCAAAGCTATGGATGTCCCCGACTCGCTCGCCGTCGCGCATGAACGCGGCCTTGTCTCGTGATGGCTTCACCTTGATCGTGATTTCACTGCCTGCTGAAACGACCAGAGGTCTGGACGTAAAGTCGTGTGGAGCGAGAGGAGTGAGCACGAGCGCTTCGACCATGGGGTCCAGGATCGGGCCACCGGCTGACAGGGAGTATCCAGTCGACCCGGTGGGAGTGCACACCATGAGACCGTCCGCTGTGATCTGTCCTGCGCGCACACCGCCGATGAATACCTCGAACGTGAGGATCTTGCCTGTTACATCCCTGACCACCAGCACATCATTGATGGCGGTCGTGTTGAGGATCTCCTGACCCTCGCGCACAACGCGTGCCTCCAGAACGAGGCGATGCTCCACCGTGTATGCACGAGCCAGGACTGCGTCCAACGAGGCATAGACCTCGTTTTCCTCAACGTCCGTCAGGAAGCCGAGAGACCCGAGATTGATACCCAGGACAGGCAACCCCAGCTGCGTACTCAGCCGCGCAGCTCGCAGGAACGTCCCGTCGCCGCCCAGGCTGAGAACGAACGAACCATCCGGCGCTCCTGGCGGGAGCGCGGACAGGTCGTCCCTGGAGGTCACACTGATAACCTCCACTCCCTTGCCAGTCAGGTACGGCCCAATTTCGCGCTCAAGCTCACGCGCGTCTTTCGAGTCCCCACGGTAGTAGACGATGGTCTTCATCACGCTGTACAGTGTAAGAAGGATGTGAACGGCTTCAAGCTGTTCCTCTCAATCCTGCCCGGCCAGCAAGGCACGCGCAGCCCGTACCATCCCCCCCGCGTCGAGCTGATAGGCGCTCAAAAGGTGTGACCGCTTGTCCATGGCAGGAAATGCGTCGGGAACGCCACACCGTCCAATGCGCGCCATGCTCATGCCGGAACGCACAAGCGCCTGGACAACAGCGTCGTAGACGCCTGTGGAACGCGTCGTCTCTTCTGCAAGCAGCACTGCCCGACATGTTCCGGCAAGTTGCGTGAGAAGAAGGGTATCCAGCGGCTGGGCAAACCGGAGGTCCGCAACACACGCCTGAATTCCCTCGTCGGAAAGGACCCTGCGGGCCTCCAGAGCTGAGCGAAGTATCGGTCCAAGTGACACGATGGCCACGTCACTTCCTGGGGCCACCAGTGCGCCAACCCCAGGAGTCATGGCAGAGCGCGCACCAAGCTCCTCACTCAGGTCCCAGGCAACATCCTTGGGATACCGGATGGCAAACGGCCCTGCTGCCGTGGATGAAAGCTCCAGCATGCTCACCAGGTCTGCCCTGTCACCCGGCGAGCAAACCATCATCCCCGGAACGCTCTTCAGGAAGCCCACGTCAAAGACACCCTGATGCGTCGGGCCGTCGTCACTGACCAACCCGGCCCTGTCCACTGCGAACCGCACGGGCAGGCCGCCGATGCCGACATCGTGCACGATCTGGTCATACGCTCGCTGGAGGA
>JAPLGI010000094.1 GCA_026390245.1 Caldisericota bacterium | reverse complement strand
GTGTCCCGCTCTATCCAGTATTTGTGGCGTTCCTGGTGAATGCTGATGTATCGCTTCACAGCCATGTCGATGAGCGCAGCGGTAAACGTCTTGCTGTCGTGGGCCATCCTGGTGAGGTACCGGGCACCTCCGGGTGATATGCCTTCGGGTGGCGCAAACCTGGCGAAAATCGTGCCACGGTCGGGGTCCTTGCCGTAGCGATACCATACGGTCATGTAGTACAGAAAGACAAGCAGGACGCCGAGGAGACCGACGATGAGGGCGCCGTTGTCGCGGAGGAACCAGCCGAAGCGTGTTGCTGCGGTCGGTGCCTGGACGAACCCCTTGGGCCATCCGACGACAATGGTCATGCCCTCCCCGGGGTTGAGGGTGGAGGTTGTGATGAATGTCGGAGACCCGTCATCGCTTTGTGTCGTCGTCACCGCGCTTGCCGTCGATCCGGCGGCGCCCGTGTAGGCAGCGAGCCCTGTGATCTTGGCGGCGGCGCCCGTGGGAAGCGTGACCGTCGCGGATGCATGCTCGATGGGGAAGAGCCATCCGTTGCCGATGACGTTCCAATACAGCTCGTCGTGGTCGGCGAAGTAGCCCAGCTCACGGTCCACGCTGAACCTCAGCATCCACGTGTGTTGACCGGGCTCGATGAACGTATCGGCGCTTCCGATCTTCACGCGCTTGCCATTGGTCAGGTTCTCCATGGTGTAGGGCTCGGTCTGCCCGTCCCGCTGGACACCCAGGACACGGAAGTCGATGACGAGACGTCCGCCCGTCTTGGTATTGGAATAGATGGTCGGGAAGTCGTAGTAGATCCCGTGCTGGATCTGAGCGCCCGTTACCATGGCACTGATCGTGTTCTCAACCCGCATCGACCCGTCCTGGTTGACCGTGATAGCACTGTCGAAGCTGGTGATGCGCTCCTGTTCGGCCAGAGCCAGTCCCGGGACGGCAACAAGGAACGCAATCACGACCAGGATGGCGAGGCTCAGCAGTCTAGGCTTTCTCATGTGTGCTCCTTTGGCTTTTTGGTTTCGCAGACAACATAGCGCAATTGGGGACACGATTCCAGTGCTACATTGAGGAAGACGCCGTGTTCTGTTCGACCGTGTCGCGGAACTGCTCTGACCACTCCTGCTGTACACCAAGTGCGAGGGCGTATGGCAGGTATCGTTCGAGAAGCTCCGGCGTTTTTTCGGGCGGGTGCAGCCAGTCCATGTGCTGTTTCTCTGCCACCTTCAGATACAGGGCAAAACCGTCCGCCTCGTCAACGACCTGCCTTCCCCGGAGTGTCCAGCTGGGCATGAGCCGGCCATAGACAATGTCCAGAACAGCCATGGCAACCACAAGGGCAGCTACGGGAGCGGTGGCGACCCGGAAGAACATGCCCGCTCCTACGAACCAGAAGCCGGAAAAGCACATTGCCATTGACGCACTGGCGCTCTGAGCCTTCTGCTCTTCGGTTGTGGCCATGCCGATCGTGAGGGCTCCGAGAAACGAGGTTGGCCTGACCGGATGGGTGGCCGGTCGTGTCTTCCACGTTCTGACCAGGGACGACCAGACGAACGCGACCGCCGCGGACCAGATCGAGAGCCAGGCAAGCAGCGACAGGTATGCTAGCGCGCTGGCGCGTGTTGTCGCCTGCGCCATGCCGGCCAGGACCGCCGTCACGAAGGAGATGCCGATACCGACCAGAGTCTCGTATCTGTGCAGTCCAAAGTATTCCGTGCGGCAGTGTGTGTCGAGATACGTCCTGAGTGCCGCCTGGCCTGCCTGCAGAACGGGCTGGGCATAGTGTGTAACGGTCAGGGCTCCCTGACCGTTGCCAAACAAGCGGTCCGCCATGACCTGTTCGTCGGGGGGCAGGGTTGTGGACGGAATGCCGGTGCGGCGAAGGACCGTCGTTCCGTGTTCCTGGGTAACCGTCACTGCGCCGCGCGAGCCCAGGTCCAGCAAGTTGGCCGCAAATGCCGTACCGTCGAACGACATGAGGTGGATGTAGCGCATTGTGGCAGGAGACATGCCCTCGGGAGGATCGAACCGTGGAATGATCGCTGTTCGCGGAGGGTCGCGGCCGACCGCGCTCCATGCCGACCGAAAATATCCTGCCAGGACGAGAAGTCCGAGAAGCCCCATGACGACGCCACCCCAGTCGCGCACGAACCAGTCGGCGCGCATGCCTGCCGTCGGGACGTGGATGAAGCCCCCAGGCCATGCTGCGTGGACGACAAGCCGATCGCCGGCAGCCAGCGGTCGCTCGGAGCGTATCGTGAAGTCACCGTCCATGCCTGCAATGCCCTGCAACGAGGCAATGCGGCCCACAGTATTCAGCACATAGGCGCCTGCCCCTTTCAGTGGGCGCCCGGCTCCAGGGGGAGGCATCACGACGACCGCAGCCTGCGCCACCGGGGCGTTCCACGCTCCCGTGGCATCCCAGGCGAGATCTGCTCCGGATGTGCCGGCCACCATGAACCGATCCGTGATGAACGTCAGGTCCAGCGTGTGGAGGCCAGGCGCAACATCAGTACCGATGTCCAGTGTCAGTCGGCTGGGCGACGGCGACCTCATGCGCCACGAGACCGGTTTTCCGTCGATACTGGCGCGCTGGACACGCCACGACGGAGTAGCACGACTGCCCGCAAGCACATCACGGACATCCTGCGAGAGGTTCCTGCTGATGGTATTCCCGGCTGTCACCAGTGTCAACTGCTCTCGTACCTCGATGCTTCCGCTCGCAAACGTGGTGACCGTCGAGACCAGGGACCGGACTTCAGTGGGCACAGCCGCACGCACGCTGCCAATGACCGAGAGCACTGCTACAAGGGACAGACAGGCCACCCTGGTGCGCGCAGAGCGGGCTACCATCCACCCCCTCCACCACCACCGCCGCCTCCTCCGGAGCCGCCGCCTCCTCCGCCTCCTCCTCCGCCGCCGCTGAACCCCGAGCTTGTTCCCGGAGCCACCGAGGAAGCTGCGATCGAGGATGCGAAGGCCCCCGAAAGTGAGGAACCGAGCGCCGAGAAGCTCGTGGTGCGCAATGTCTCGCTGGAGAACCACACTGGCTGGTACGTCGGTTGACCGGATGCGTCCGTGCGCTCCAGGACGTCGGCGAAGTTCTCGCTCCACTGCTGTTCGACGTCGAGTGCCAGCGCATACGGCAGATAGCGTTCGAACGTTTCGGGTGTGTGGTCGACTGGGGTCAGCATGTTCATGCGATCCTTCTCGGCCGTGCCGAGGTACATGCGGAACCCGTAGATCTGGTCCAGAAGAGCTCGACCCTGCGGCGTGTAGGCGCGAAGAAGACGGAAGAAGACCACGTCGATGGCGATCGTCACGAAGACCAGGCCAAGGAGCAGGGGCCCCGCTATCGCCACGAAGGCGACGATGCCGAAGATCTCACCCAGAAGAAACGGCATGGCAAACAGCGTGAGGCAGCCGGACGCGGGCAGGTTGGAGGCGCGCTTTCTTGACGTGCCGGCTGAGCGTCCACGCCATGACGCCATGACCTCGCTCACGAGCGCCACGACCCCGAATGTCCATATCGACAGCCAGACCGACATGAACACGAACCCGAAGACGCGCTCCGGCTGTGTCGTGCCCAGCAGGCCGGCAGCGATGACGCCCGCGACGGAGAGGGCGATTCCCGTCGCCGCATAGCGACCGTTTGTGACGAAATACCCCTTGCCATAGGCCTTCTGCAGTGCCTTCTCAAGGGCTTTGCGGACAGCCTGGACACGCCCGTGTGCACTCTGCTTGAAGACAAGCCGTGTCTTCGAACGGCCCTCAAACAGCTCCTGCAGGAGCTCCGTTTCGTCGGGCAGGAGGCCGGCTGGGGTCGAGCCTGCCGTATCGACTGCGAAGGAGTCATCGTCAGCTTGCGAGATGACCAGCGCCCCCTTGACTGCAAGCCCTGTGATAGCGGCTGCCAGCCCTTTGGTGTCAGGCCCCATGAGCCGGACATACCGCATCGCAGCAGGGCTGAGTCCTTCGGGTGGAGCAAA
>JAPLGI010000072.1 GCA_026390245.1 Caldisericota bacterium | reverse complement strand
TTGTCTGGTGCGTAGGGGGAACAATGATTAGCAGACACGATAGAGAAGAAGCTCGCGAGAGGCGGCATGACCGGATTCGCAAGAAGCTGGCAGGAACCGCAGAACGGCCAAGACTTGCCGTCTTCGTCAGTCTGAAGCATGTGTATGCTCAGCTTATTGATGACGACAAGGGCATTACCCTTGCTGCGGCGTCGAACCTCAAGCGCAAAGCTGAGGGCCAGGTAGTGGTGGCCAAGAATACGGTAGCATGCCAGATAGTTGGCACGGAGATAGCCGACAAGGCGCTGAAGATGGGTATCAAGACTGTAGCCTTTGACCGGGGTGGACATTCCTACCATGGTCGCATCAAGGCGCTTGCCGAAGCCGCGCGTGCTGCGGGACTGGAATTCTAGGAGGAAGCTGTGGCAAGACGTTCGTTCGAACCGAAAGAATACGAAGAATCGGTCATCAGCATCGACCGTGTTACCAAGGTCGTCAAAGGCGGCAAGAAGATGAAGTTCAGGGTTCTTGTCGTCGTCGGCAACAAGAAGGGCAAGGTCGGCATAGGCATCGGCAAGGCCATCGAGATTCCATTGGCGATTCAGAAGGGAATAACTGCTGCCAAGCGCAACCTTGTCACGTTCACGCTGAAGGGTACGACTCTGCCATTCTCGACAAAGACTCGTACCGGGGCAGGCTGGGTATTCCTTCAGCCCGCAGTTACCGGCACTGGTATTGTCGCCGGCGGCGTCGTTCGCCAGATCATGGAGAAAGTCGGAGTCCAGGATGTTCTTACAAAGTCCCTCGGCAGCTCGAATTCCATTTCTCTTGCTGCAGCTACGATCGACGGACTTCGAGACATTGAGCAGATGACGCTGATGCGCAACCTGCGTCGGCAGGACCGTATCAATGCAGAGTCGCGCTCTACGGAGGCTCGTCAATGAAACTGAACGAGATCGTAAGGCCCGGAGGTTTCATCGACAGTCCGAAAATTGTCGGCCGCGGAGCCGGCAGTGGCAAGGGCAAACAGTCCGGACATGGGCGGAAGGGTGCTCTTGCTCGTTCTGGACGAAGCAAGCGCGTAGGGTTCGAGGGTGGACAGACTCCGCTGTATCGCCGCCTTCCAAAGAAGAAGGGATTCAGACCGCCTGTTCGGACGATGTACGTTGCCGTCAATATTGGTGCACTGGAAGGATATGAGGGCGAAATGCCGCTTGATCTGAACGCACTGTACAACGCTCCGGTCAAGCTCCTCGGAGACGGTGAACTGACGACCAAGGTTCAGGTGCGTGCATCGGGTTTCTCGGCTTCAGCTCGGGAGAAAATCGAGAAGGCTGGCGGCACCTGCGAGGTGGTCTGATGTTTGAGACACTGAGGAGGGCCTTCAGACTACCGGAACTGCGCAACAGGATTCTGTTCACGCTCATGATGTTCATCGTTATCAGGCTGGGGACGTATATCCCCGTGCCCGGTATCGATCGCGCGGCCGTGGCAGAGCTGGTTGGCAAGGGCGGTTTTCTGGGCCTCCTTGATCTGTTCTCGGGTGGTGGCATTGCGAATTTCGCGATCTTTTCGCTGAGTGTCCTTCCGTACATCAATGCGTCCATCATCATCGAACTTCTCGGCTCGGTCATTCCGGCGCTCGAGGAGCTCCGCAAGGAAGGTGGAAAGGAAGGTCAGCGCAAGATCGCGAAGTATACACGATACCTTACCCTTGGACTGGCGGTCATCGAATCGTTTGGTGTCGTTGCCATTTTCCAGAAGTACCTGTCGAGCACGGGATTCTTCGTGAAACTCCTGATTGTTCTGAGCCTGACAGCGGGGGCATATATTGTCCTCTGGCTCGGAGAAGTCATGACCGAGCGGGGTATCGGCAACGGTGTCTCACTCATCATTTTCTCGGGTATCGTGAGCCGCATTCCCGTTGGCGTCGCGCAGGCCTTCAGGCTGACGCAGGCGAAGTCGCTGAGCGTTCTCGGCCTCGTTGGCGGCACCCTCGGTGCGATTGTGCTCCTGCTTCTCGTCCTGTTTGCGTATGAGGGCGAACGCAAGGTTCCGGTGCAATACGCGAAGCGCATTGTCGGCCGAAAGGTGTATGGCGGTCAGTCAACGTACATACCCCTGAAACTGGTACAGGCAGGCGTGCTTCCAATCATCTTCGCCTCGACCGTGCTGATGTTCCCTGCAACGGTATCGCAGTTCTGGTCGACGTCCTGGTTCTATCTCAATATTGCGGAGCCATTGACGAAATCCACCACCTTCACGCACAATATCGTTTTCTTCTTTCTCATCATCTTCTTCACATATTTCTACACGGAGATTACGTACGATCCCACCAAGATTGCAGATGATCTGAAGAAATACGGAGGCTATGTGCCTGGCGTTCGTCCTGGCGAAGCAACGGCGCAGTACATCAAGAATGTGCTTGATCGGATTGTCCTTCCGACCGCCATCTTCCTTGCGTTCCTCGCCATCGTGCCGAACATCGCGATGCGGAATCAGCAGATATCGGCTTTTGCCTTTGGCGGAACGTCGCTGCTTATCATCATTGGCGTAGCACTGGAAACCGTGCAGGAGATCGAGGCATACATGATGATGCGGCACTACAAGGGGTTCATGAAATAATGGCGCAACACCCGCGTATCATTCTTTTGGGACTGCCAGGCTCGGGAAAGGGCACTCAAGGCGCGCTTATCGCGCGAACCTATGGAGTGCCCACCTTCTCGAGTGGCGAATACTTCCGGAATCTTCGACGGGAGGGAAAGCTGCCCGCCGAAGTCTCGGCCAAGATCAATGCTGGGGGTCTTGTGAGCGACGAGGATGTCAACATGATCGTCGTCGAATCGTTTCTGTCGACCCAGGAGGCGCAAGCAGGCTTTGTTCTGGACGGGTACCCGAGGACTGCCGCTCAAGCCGCATTTCTCGACGAGTATCTGACAAAGCAAAACCTCAGCTTGACCGCAGCCGTATACGTTGACCTGCCGATCGAGACAGCGTTCCGCCGCATATCGGGACGGCGCGTCTGTCCTTCTGACGGGAGTGTGTACAACGTGTACTATTCGCAGCCAGAGAGGGAGGGATTCTGTAACCTCTGTGGCGCACCCCTCATCCAGCGGGAAGACGACCGCGACGAGAGTGTCAGAACCAGGATGAGTACGTACGAAGCGGTGACCAGGATTCTGACCGTCTACTATGGCGATCAGGGGAAGCTCATCACCGTTGATGGGGCCAGCGAGCCGAACGTTGTCTTTGCTAGGATACGGGGAGTTCTTGATGATCCGGCTTAAGTCCGCATCGGACATCGAGCAACTGCGTGTTTCCGGGGCCAAGCTCGGCGAGGTGTTGCGCCAGATAGGGGAGATGGTATCTCCCGGCGTGACGACTCGTGAGCTGGACCGTGTGGCAGAGCTTCGCATCCGCGAGCTGGGAGCTAAGCCGGCATTCCTGCACTACAGCGGCTATCCGGCAACGCTCTGTGTCTCTGTCAACGAACAGGTCATCCATGGCATTCCGGGGCATCGCGTCTTGAATTCGGGGGACATTGTTTCGCTTGATCTCGGCCTCATCTACGAAGG
>JAPLGI010000059.1 GCA_026390245.1 Caldisericota bacterium | reverse complement strand
TAACGACAGCATCCAGCACGATAAGCGCGGGAATCGTGTCACCCGCGGGAGAGGCATTAGCCACATTGCCACCAATCGTGCCCATGTTGCGAATCTGCGGTCCCCCCACCCTTGAAGCAGCCAGGGCCAGTGCACGGCCGTGCTTCATCAGGACGGGGGAAGCCGCGACATCAGCGTGCTTCGTCCCGGAACCAACATGAACGACGCCGGATTCCTCGCGCACGAAGCTGAGTTCTGCCACTCGCGAAAGGTCGATGATGACGTCCTCCTTGAGGAGTCCTTCCTTCAGGCGCACCATCATGTCGGTGCCGCCACCCAGGAACCGCTTGCGCGCTCCAAACCGCTCGGCCAGCTCAAGCGCCTCTTTCAGGTCATGTGCGGAGTGATACTCAAAGTCCTTGATCATGGTTTCCTCTCCAACGCTTCCATGATGTTCACTTTGTTCTTCATCGAGTCCGCAAGCACCCGGTCGTGCCGGGCAGCGACGAGCTCAGCACAAATGGCCAGTGCAATTTCCTCGGCCGTCTGGCCGCCGTGATCGATGCCGATGGGCGTGTACACGCGCGCCAGCTCCTCCATGCTGACTCCTGCCGCCAGAAGACGCCGAAAGGCGTCAAGCACCTTCGCCTTTGAGCCAATCATGCCAATGTAGCGAGAATCAAGCCTGCGCTCCAGAATCGCCTTCAACACGCGCTCGTCGCTCACGTGCTTGTCCGTGAGAATGACGTGATATCCTTGTAGACCGTAGCTCATGCTCTGAATCAACTCGACAAAGTCGCCTGTCAGAAAGTGATGCGCCTCCGGAACCCGCGCCGGCGTTGCAAACTCCGGCCGATCGTCCATCATCGTTACTTCAAAGCCGACGAGCGAGGCGAATGCCCCCAGAGACCGGCCAACATGGCCGGATCCATAGACATAGAGCTGTGGTCTGCTGCCCACGTACTCGATGTACAGTTTGACCTGGCCGCCACATACCATGCCAAGGCTGTCCTTTGCATTGGCATTCAGGTCAAACGAGACCATGCGCGGCTTCTGTTCAGCAATCACTTCCCGTGCCGCTGCCACGACACCCATCTCCAGCGAGCCGCCGCCAACCGTTCCCTGCTGCGTGCCATCGGGCAGCACAATCATCTTGAAGCTGGCTTGTGCAGGCGACGAGCCCTGGGCATCGATGACCGTGCAGACAGCAAACTCGCGGCCATCCTGTTCCAGTCTGGCGATATATTGATAGATGGAATCCATCAGACCTCCTTTGCAGATGTTTCTACCGACTTGAGGCGCTTGAGGACGCGGTCATACTCTTCAGGGGTATCGATGTCCAGCAGCATGCCATCGTCACCCACGGGAACGGTTGTTGTCGTAGCCGCATGCCCCGTCATGAACTGCCGCAATGTGGCGTGCTCGGACATGCTCAGCAATTCCGGAATATGCCGTGCGCCGACGGCAATGGGATGCCCTCGCCGCCCTTCAAAAGACGGCACGACTATGTCAGCCCGATCTTCCAATACCGTATCTCTCACGGCAATTGCAGTCTCAGGCATGATGAGAGGAATGTCCCCGGGAAAGATGAGAACGACCTTGGCACCTGTGACCCGTCGCAGTCCAGCCTTGACGGAGATGAACATGCCTGGGTCATAGGCAGAAGCTTCCACTACCTCGACCCGCGCTTCAGCTCCGGCTGCCTGTCCCGCTTGTTCCACGGCGGACCTCGTCTCCTGGTCGTGCAGCCCGATGACGACGATCACCTTGTCACAGGCAGCAAGCGCAGTCATAACAACTCGGCCGACAACTGTCCGGGAACCAAGGGACAACACCAGCTTGTTTGAGCCCATCCGGCCGGCGTGTCCAGCTGCCAGGACGATTGCTGCTGTCATTCGCGGCTTCGACTTGCCTTCTGCACTGCGCCAATGATCTTCGCATAGCCCGTGCATCGACAAAGATTCCCCTCGAGGGCCGTCTTGATCTCCGCCTCGGTCGGATGTGGGTTGGCGGATAGCAGCGCCTCGGCGGACATGACCATCCCTGGTGTGCAGAAGCCACACTGAACGGCACCCTCTTCAACAAACGCCTGCTCGACCGCCGAGGGCTTTCCACTCTGCGCCAGTCCTTCAATCGTCGCAATCGTTGCTCCATCGGCCTGCACCGCCAGCACCAGGCAGCTGGTCACCGACCGACCATTCATGATGACCGTGCACGCCCCGCACTCGCCCTTGTCGCAGCCGATCTTGGTGCCAAGAAGTCCCAAGTCCTCCCGCAGAACTTCCGCGAGCGTCCTCCAGGTTCGTGTCGTGACATGATACTCCGTGCCATTCACATTCATGATAACACGTACCTCGCTGGTCACTGCGGCCACCTCCCGGACAAACTGAACAACACTGCACGGTGTCGCTTCAACAACGACTCTCCACTATCGATGACTCCGGGCACGTCAGGGCACGATCTCGGCAATGAATGCGACTTCGACGGGAGCATTCATGGGCAGCGATGCAACCCCGACGGCAAAGCGTGCGTGCCGGCCTGCGTCGCCAAACAGCGCGACAAGAAGGTCAGAAGCCCCATTGATTACCTTCGGCGCATCCGCATAGTCGGAAGTTGTCTGTACAAATCCCTGCACCATCGCGATGCCCTTGACGCGGTCCAGCGTGCCAATAGCTCTCTTGAGGGCGGCAAGACCGTTGATTGCGCAGATGCGGGCAAGGCCATACGCTTCCTGGGTGGTGAGGCCCTCGCCAACACGTCCAGCCTGCTTGACTTGACCGCCCTCCGTCGGCAGCATTCCCGACACGAACGCGAGATTGCCGGCAACCCTGACAGGAACATAGCTGCCAACGGGTACAGCTACCTCCGGCAAGATGATGCCTAGCTCCGCAAGCTTCTCTTCTATCGCCATGCATACCTCCTGACAGGATCTGACCAAGTCCTCATGCATAGTATACACATAACACGGTGCTTGCCACGCCCAAATCTCCGGCAAAGCCGTCAGCATTCCTGGAGGCGCTATTCAGCCGTCATGGACAGCTGCTCATCCCATGGGTGGTGGCTATGGCTTCATCACTGCTTCGTCATCATGCACAAACAATATCGAAGGGTCTCTCAACTGACCCGACACGACCCATTTCAGACTGTCTGACCCGTCGCTCTGTCGACTTTC
>JAPLGI010000065.1 GCA_026390245.1 Caldisericota bacterium | reverse complement strand
CGGGCTACAGCAATGTGCCTTCAGTGAGCTTCTGGAACTGCCCTCTCCAGCATTGCGAGGAGCGTCTCCTGTTCATCCACTGTCAGTGCAGAGAGCATTGTCTCCAGCTTGGCTGCACGGAGAGAACGCGCCTTGGAAGAGATCTTCCTTCCTTGTGGTGAGAGATACAGGCACACTGCACGCTGGTCGTCGGGATCCTCGTCGCGCAGCACCAGACCCATGCGTTCCAGCCTGCGGACGCCAATGCTGATCGTTGGAGCAGTCAGGTCAAGACGTTCTGCAGTATCCTGAACGCGGCATCCTGGATGCTCAGAAAGCGATAACAGCAACGAAAGCTGAGATCCAGTCAAACCACCGACTCGACGTGGGTCCTCAGCCTCCCAGTAGCTGCGCAGCCTCGCCAGCACCATCTCCATGCGCTTGTTGTTCGTCATCTTTTTCATCACGGTTCCCCCTTACTTTGATAAGCTAAGAGTAGGGGGCATTTTTCATCAGTCAATGGCCTTCTGTAAAGATATCAAGGAGAAGGGGCCAGAAGCTCGGTCCTGACAGCGTTTGCAGTGTCGGTTCGCTGCGGGCTCCCTGATGTGCCTGTCAGAAACACTGCACCGATCAGCGGAGGATGGACCTCAGCAGGGCCACACCCCCGACAAGCAGAAGCAGCCACCAGAAACAAACGACGAAGACAAGCTTGAACACGATCCATACGAATTTGAACGCCGCCCCCGTGACAGCTCCCACCAGGAGAAGCGCTGCGACAACCATGCCAAACGGTACAAGGATCAATTCCACAGGTATCACCTCCACGCCTTGTCTACGGCGGCCGCATGAAAAGGTTACCAATCACCCGGAGTGCCGAAAACCCCCCGGTCGCCTCTTCCGCGTTACCTGATCAGGAATGGTCTGTTGTTGACCATAGGCTTTGTTGGACTATCCTGACAGTACGTACGCATTTGGATGACATGAGTGAGAGGGGGTCAATATGGGCAAACGCTGGGTCAGTGAACTGCTGGTCGTCATTGTCACCGCCGTCTGTACGGCTATCATGGGGGCCCTGCTCTGGCGCTTTGGTACGCGCAGTGACTACTGGGGTCTGCTCGTCCCCGCGCTGTTCCTTGTCTTCTACGTCAGCTGGAAGTCCGCGAGCCGCGAGCAGGAGTCCATGTCCGCCATTCCCTATTCAGTACTCATGATCCTTGTATCTGCCCTCGTCCTTGTTCTGGACCTGAGGTTCTGATGGACATCCCCGAAGGAGAGACTGTTCTACTCGCCTGTCAGGCGATTGAGCGGCAGGGCGCCTTCAAGTCGCTCGAGTTGACCATGCTGCTGACGAGCTCCGTTGTCGTCCTTGCTCCATTCGACCAGGCAAAGGTTCGCCAAATTCGCGAGGCGAGAACGATCGACGCGAAAAGTCAGGGGGCAAGCCGCTTTCAGCAGATGTGGTACGCTGCGCAGGCACCGTTCGCACTCGTCGACGGGTATGTCGGCATGACGGTTGCCGACGTCCTGTCGGAACTGCCCACCGCACGCTTGCTCCGCTACGCCGACATTGAGGGGATCAACCTGCTGCAGGGAGCTCCTTCGGGCCGCTTCGGGACACGCACAGTTGGAGAGCCTCCTCACAAGCTCATGTTCATCACGGCCAGTGGCGAGGTCTCCCTGCAGGTCGACGGCCATGCGAATCCGCGCGACCTGCAGCGGTTGCTCAAGGCGATTGCGGGGGACAAGTTCAGCACGGACGAGTGACCCGGGACAGGATCGTCAACGCTGAACTGCCACGCCCTCCACTCTGTGTTCGGGCAGGAGTCTGGATGCAGCATACTGCGTCATCAATGGCTGGGAGCAGCATTCAGTCTGGTATATTGCGGAAGTTGACATATTCTGAAGGTTTGCTATACTAATAACAGAAGAAGGTAGCCTCGCGCGGAACATTGCTCGCGTTCATGGCGGACTCGTCTGCTCGCTCCGAGGTTGCCTTTTTCGCATATCCAGGGAGAGAGTCGAACCATGAACCGCATACGAAAAGCATTGCTTGCAATTTCCGGTGGTCACTTCGTCGTCGAATGGTACGCCGCCTTCCTCCCTCCTCTTGTTCCAGTCTTCCGCACTCGCCTGGGATTTTCTCTGGGCGCCGCGGCGGCTCTTGGGGCAAGCCTGCCAATCGTCTCGGGCCTTGTCCAGACAGTCTTCGGCTTGCTGTCTGACCGCATGCGCCATGCAAATGCACTGATCGTCACTTCTTCCATCCTCGCCGCCGTGTCGCTGGCACTGCTTCCGCTCGCCCGCAGCTTTGGCTGGCTCCTGCTCATCTTCACCGCCATCGCCCTGTCGCTTGCGATGTTTCATCCACAGGCAGCAGCCGGTACCAGTCAGCTATCCGTGTCGAACAAGGGCCGGTTCATGTCGGTCTTCAACTTTGGCGGGTCGATGGGCTCTTTTGTCGGCTCACTGGTGGTCATTCCTCTCTTTGGACTGCTGCACTTCGAGCGCTTCTGGCTCCTGGCCATCCCCGGCATTGCACTGGCGTTCTTCCAGGCCTTCGCACTCCCCCGGCAGGAATACCCTGAAGGAGCCGAAAGAACCGGCAAAGGCGGCCGCATGACCGACAGCCCTGCCTTCAAGGGATACATTGTGCTTGTCGCCAACGCCATGCTGACTGCGACGATTTTCAACGGCGTCACCATCCTGCTGCCCCTGCTGTTCCAGGAGCTCGGGTTCCAACCGGGCAAAGCCGGCGTCTACCTTGCAATCGGTTCCCTGGTGGGCGCGATTGCCAACGTCATCGGAGCCGAACTCTCCGACCATATCGGGCGCAGGACGATCAACCTCATCGGGGCGACCGGCGTGGCAGTGACACTCCTGATGTTTGTCCTGACAGGATCGACCAGCATCTTCTGGTTCCCAGCCATGAGCTTCTTCGCCTGCTTCACGCTGAGCTCCAACATCGTCTTTGCACATGAACTGGTCACGAACCACCGCGGCCTTGTCTCGGCATCCATTATGGGTCTGTCCTGGGGTGTCGGCGGCGTCGTCGTCATCATCCTGGGCCAGTGGGCACAGCACACCAGCATCACGTCAGCATATCACCTGCTGATCGGCGTCGCGGCTATTCTTGTGGTATTCGCCTTCCTGCTGCCGACGCGCCACGCGATCAGCGCCGCTGGCGCATCCGTCCCTACACAAAAACAGGGTTGAGTCACAGGCTGCTGCAGCTATCCTGTTGATACAGAACAGGAGGAACACATGCAGGCATGGACCCACAGGCTCGACGACTACGACGAAAAACAACTGACTGAGGTCTTTGCAGCCCGCCAGGAATTCCTTCTGGGCGGACTTGCTCCCGGCGACACGGTCCTCGTCAAACCCAACATCCTTCAGGAAGCTGAGCCTGAACGGGCCCTGACGACCAACCCTCACTTCATTCACGCCTTCGTCCGGTTTCTGCTCGACCATGGCCTGCGCGCTGTCGTCGGCGACATTCCGGGCAACCACGTCCCCAGTGAGCGCCTGGCCGCCGACTTCGGCCTTGAGGAATACGTGGGCGACGAGCGAGTCACCATCTGCAACCTGGACCAGTACGGGTTCGGACGCATCCATCTCGACCGTCCACGGAGCCCCCGGCCGGTCACCTTGCCCGACCTGCTGTGGCAGTGCAAGGTCCTATTCAACCTTCCAAAAGCGAAGACCCACTCCCTGACGCTGATCACGGGCGCGGTCAAGAATCTGTTCGGACTCACGCCCAAGGCCGAACGCACTGGTCTCCACATGATTCCGTCCGGCGACGAGTTCGCCAGGTGTCTGCTGGACCTCCACGCAGCCCTCCCCATCCCCGAACGCGTGGTCATGGACGGCATCCTTGGCATGGACGGCGAGGGACCTTCCGCAGGAAGGCCGCGGCACCTGAGGACAGTCATCGTAGCGGACGATCCTGTCCTTGCGGACTGGGCCATGTGCCGCGTGATGGGGATCGACTGGAAACTCACTCCGCTGTCACATGTCGTCCCTGTCCCCGACGGCTCGCTGGTCGCCGGCGACCTCACTCCCATCCAGCCACCATTCCGGAAGCCCCGCAGCTACATGGGCGGTGCCGTCGTAGTGATTGCAGCAACGTTCCAGCGCATCGCGGGCTCCTCCAACCGCCCTATCCCCATGGTCGACACATCCAAGTGCGTCAAGTGCAACATCTGCGCCCAGCGGTGTCCTGCAAAGGCCATCCAGCTTTCGCCATACCCGCAGTTCAATCGGCAGACCTGTGTCCTCTGCTACTGCTGCCACGAAATGTGCCCCGAGCAGGCAATTGTCCTCCGCCACACGTTCCACCGCTGAATTGTGAACCCCGATGGTGTCAGGCACCATGGTCTTCACAATTTAACCTGAGATGAAAGGAGTCGCCCATGATCAATGAAACAGTCAAGGCAATGAGCTTCTACGCCGACGAGCGGGGAGCGTCGCGCCTGTATGCGTACCTGGCCGGCTTTGAGAAGGATCCAAGCCTGCGTGCACGCTTTGCGGAGCTGGCTCACGTCGAGAGTGTCCACATGGCCTTTTGGCGCGCGTTCCTTCTCAAGCGTGGCATCACGACAAAGGAGCCACCATGGTTCTCGTTTGCCTGGGCGCGACTCCTGCGCCGAATCCTGGGGACACGGCGCTACCTGTCTCTCCTCGAAATCACCGAGGCCACTGCTGTCGACTCGTACTACGAGTTCCTCAACTCCGCAACCCTGGAAGAAGCCGAGAAGACTGAAATCGCACACATCATCGAGGATGAGCTGGGCCACGAGGAAGAGCTGGAATCGCAGTTCAACGCACTGCCCAAGGACAATGTCCGCGATTTTGTGATGGGCATGAACGACGGCCTCGTCGAGCTGCTGGGCGCAGTGACCGGCCTTTCCGCCGTCTACCCGACGCGTCCGCAGGTCGTCGGCGTCAGCGGCCTCGTCGTCGGCCTCGCAGGCGCGCTGTCGATGGCGATCGGCACCTGGGTCTCGGTCCGCAGTCAGCGCCAGGTCAACGAAGGTATCCGACGAAAGACAGAGCTCCTCTTCAGTGTTGCGCCAAAGCGGGCGCAGGCAGAACTGGCTGAAAAGCTGACCGGGTCAGGAATGCCCACAGACCTGACCGACGAGATCACTGGCAAGCTGGCATCGAACAAAGAAGCGATGATCGGGCTCCTCACCGAGCACTCTTCAGTGAACGAGATCCGCAGTGCCCTGTTCACCGGCGCCGCCTACGTCATCGGACTGCTGTTTCCCGTCCTCCCCTACTTCTTCGCGCGCAATTCGTTCACGGCGCTGATCCTGAGCGTACTGTTCGCCGGACTCGCCCTTGCCACGGTCGCCAGTATCATCACGCTGACGGCCGGCAGCAACGCCTTCCGCCGCAAAATCCGCGAAATGGTCATCACCGGTCTTGGCGCAGCAGCAGCTTCCTACGCGTTCGGCCGCGTGGTGCAGGCTGTGTTCGGCATCCATGCGTGATATGAGTGTCATCCCAATTGTTATCAAGGGCACGAAAGTTGCACTGACCCCACAGCAGCGGGAAAACGTGCCGACGTACTGTAAGTGGATCTGCGACCCTGAGGTCAACGCCGGACTGACCGACGCTGGGGCATGCGTCTCCATCGAGAACGAGTACGAGTGGTATGACAGCAATGTCGCCAAGGCCACTGGTGCCAGCGTGTACTTTGACATCCATGAGGTCAGCGGCATGCGCCTTGTGGGGGACTGCTCGCTGTTCGACATCGACCACGCGGCAGGAACAGCCGAACTGGGGCTCATCATCGGCGAGAAGGACTGCTGGAACCTCGGGTATGCGACGGAGACTGTCGCCCTGTTGGCGACGTACGCCTTCGACGTCCTGGGACTGGGCAATGTCATCCTGCATGTGTACGACTTCAACGAGCAAGCCATCGCCGCATACCGGAAGGCCGGGTTCCGCGAGGTGGGGAGGCGCCGGGGTGTGCGACATGGCGCGCGCATCGCGCAAGAGGTCATCATGGATATCGTCCCAGGAGAGGTTGCTGGGTTGTCAAACTGAGACCAACGATCATGCTGGATTTCCACCTGAGCCAGAAGCACCCCTCACCTTGAACCAGAGGGTTCGGGGGGCAAAACGCCACTCAGAAGCGCCCCTTGTAATGCACTGACATACTCAGGGGGATGACAGAGGGTGCAGGAATGATGGCGCAAAAAGTGAAGAATGCCATGTACGGTTGGTCCGGGAGACGTGTAGCACAGGTGGCTGCAGAACACTGAGGACCTGGTGGGCAAGCACCAAGTCGCAGATGGGCCAACAGGACAACACAAGGAAGACACAGACCGCCTTCCTCTCTTCTCCTCCCTCCACATCGCCCGGCTGCCCTGCCGGGCGATCTCCTTTCGCCGTGTAACCACAGTGCATGCAAGAAACTCGGTGTCTTTTTTCGCGCCACAAATCCGATATACTTGGTGTGGTGCACGGGCGTCAGTAGGTCCTGAACGGGGCTTCTGAGCTGCCGAGTGCACGGGCGATCGCACCCCCAAGTCGTGCGTGTGGCCGTCCGCTGCCGTGGGACAGCGCTTTGGCCGCAAGGAGGATTGTATGACTCTTGCTATTGAGCCGGCTGAGCCTGTCACTGTGGAAGTGGCGCTTGGCTGTGGCACCTCGCGGACCGCTACGGTCCACTGGGAAGCGGGGACGCTGTATGCGCGCGCAGGCTCTGAGCCTCAGCTCGCGTTTCAACCGTCCCTTGAAGCATGGAAGCGTTTCTGGCGTGCCGCCGACAAGGCAGACGTCTGGAACTGGGATTGTGTGCAGCAGCCAGATCAGCCTGTGCTGTGGCGCATCGCACTGGATACAGGTGTGAAGCGCGTCACTGCCTCTGGTCAGTCGAGCGCGACCGACGAGTTCAAGACGTTCGTACGCGCCCTCAAGAAACTGCTGCCCGGCGTCCGCCTCCCCTTTTCCACGTGAAATCTCCCACACCATCCATCCACTCGGAGGAACCCGTGTC
>JAPLGI010000215.1 GCA_026390245.1 Caldisericota bacterium | reverse complement strand
TCCGCGTCTGTCCAGGTAGCGCTCCAGGCCGATGAACAGGAGCATGGTCCCTGCGATGCCCAGCATGTTGCCCCCGACCATCGACAGGACGTCCGGCACGAATCCACGCAGGGCGATGAGGAGGATCGCCACGGTCTGGAGGGCGAAATCAGCTGTCCACAGCCAGAGCTCAGGGGATTGCCTGCGATGCTGGAGCCACAGCGAGCTGATGACCAGCGTGCAGATGAGATCGCTGGCGACGAAGCCGATCAGGATGGTGCGGATGTCCAGCAGATTCAACCGGGCCTCCCTATCGTTGTGCGTGGCAATACGGGGCTGCCATCGACGGTGTGGATGATCGCCTGGCGCACGAAGTCCGCACAAGCGCAATGCGTCATGCTCTCGTGAACAGACAGGAAGCACGCTCTCGGACTCAGGCTACGCCGCACGCAATGCATGTCAGGAGCTCTTCCGCTGACGTCGCGGTCGTTCTGCGGGCTGGACGCACGCATCGATCGCACATTGGAACGGACCGCCGGCAGTTCACGTGAATTGCCATGCCGCATAGCGCTTCTCCTCTCGTTTGGCGCGCGAGCCAAGTGACAACTGGTTCATCTGTGTACATGATAGAATGCGCTGAACGCCAGTCAAGTGAAATACCCGTACAGTCGAACAGTGTTCCAGCTGAAGAGGGTGAGGGAACGATGCATCATGTTCCAACTGTGAAGTCCGCCTGCTGTTTCTCATGCGACACAGCATACACTCATAAGTCGTTGACTGACAAGTCAATCATAGGGGGTCGCGCACATGTCACCTCGCAGTGAAGAAGCAAACATACAGATCAAGGACGACCGGCAGAAGCAGATCCTTTGCTCGGCCCTGAAAGTTTTCATCCACAAGGGCTTCGCCGCTGCGAAGATGAGCGATATCGCGACAGAAGCAGGCATCAGCTACGGGCTCATGTACCACTACTTCCAGTCGAAGGAAGAGATCTACGCCGAACTGGTCAAGGGAGCAATCGAGGCTTCGAAGCAAGCGCTCGAGAAGGCCCAGAAAGAGGAGACGGAACCGATTGACAAGATCCGTGCGTTGATCGTACGCATCTTCGCGAGCGTTGGACAGCATGAATCGGCAGGATACTACTTTGTGTTGATGATGGGAGCCATGACGAGCGGCGCCTATCCTGCGCTCTCCATGGAGGGTCCGCAAGGTCCAGGGAGACCGTTCGAGATGCTGGTCCGCATCATCGAGGATGGACAGCGCAAGGGCCAGATCATGCAAGGGAGCCCCGCGGAGCTTGCCACGACGTTCTTTTCGGCCATTCTCGGCCTGGCATCATTGAAAGTGTCGGGAACCATAGCATCAATGCCTGACCCCGGAGTGCTTATGCGGATATTCCAGCCTGCGTCGCAGGCGAAAACAAAATGAGGTGGTACAATGCGTAGTCTGTTCAAACTCTACAAGAACCTGAAACCGTTTGTCCTGCTGATCATTGGAGCGGTGATCCTGACGTATCTCCAGGTCATGGCAAACCTTGAGCTGCCCACGCTCATGTCGAACATCATCGACAAGGGCATCATCACAGGCGACATCGCCTACATCTGGAAGGAAGGCGGCACCATGCTGCTGATTGCGGGAGCGGGCGGCCTTTGTGCCGTCCTTGCCAGTCTGTTGGCCGCACGCACAGCCATAGGGCTGGGCAAGGCCGTGCGCAACCAGATCTTCACCCACGTCGAGAACTTCTCACTGCACGAGTTCGACAAGTTCGGCGCCTCGACGCTGCTTACGAGGACCACAAACGACATCGTCCAGATC
>JAPLGI010000069.1 GCA_026390245.1 Caldisericota bacterium | reverse complement strand
AACAACCATAGCCCCCTTGTCAATTGCGGGCATTGCAACAAGCCGATCCGTTCGCATCACATCTGCCCATACTGTGGCTACTACGATGGCAAGCTCGTGGTCAAGCAGGAAGAGAAGAAGGAAAAGCCTGCTGCCTAACGTATGAAAGTTGCCGTTGATGCCATGGGGGGCGATTATGCCCCCCATGAGATTATCAAGGGAGCTGTAGAGGCTGCCCGGAAACTTGGCGTCACGATTGTCCTCGTGGGCGACGAGACGGCCATCAATCTTGAACTGTCCCAGTATCGTCAGGGCCAGCCATTCCTCTATGAACTGGTCCCGACGACCCAGGTCATCACGTTTCACGACCATCCAGCTGAAGTACTGAGGACGCGTAAGGACTCGTCGCTGTACCGGGCTATCCAGCTGGTTGCAGAGGACAAGTGCCAGGCAGTCGTTTCAGCCGGCAGCACCGGGGCGCAGATGGCCATCTCTCTCTTTGTTCTCGGCCGGATTCGTGGCGTCCTCCGCCCAGGACTGGCCACCGCTGTACCGTCTGTGACCGGTGAGCCGTTCTACTTCATTGATGTTGGAGCAGTGGCTGATTGTGTCCCGGAGAACATCCTCCAGTTCGCGCGCATGGGCCAGGTCTACTGCAGCCTTGTGACAGGAAAGGAGACGCCGACGGTTGGGCTTCTCAACATTGGCGAGGAAGCAGAAAAGGGCTCGCGCCAGTTGATCGAGGCGCACAAGCTTCTGGCAGCCAAGGCCGCCGGGTTCATCGGCAACGTCGAACCAAAAGATGCCTTCGGGCATGCCGCAGACGTCGTGGTCAGCGACGGGTTCACCGGCAACATCTTCATCAAGACCATGGAGAGTACGGCAGAAACGCTGTTTGGCATGATGAAGACGGCTCTTGGGAGCTCTATCAGGGGCAAGCTCGGTGGTGCGCTGGCGCACGGCAACCTGCGACTCGTCAAGGAGAAGCTTGACTACAGCCAGTACGGCGGTGTCCCGCTTCTGGGTGTCAAGGGGATCAGCATCGTCTGCCATGGCAGGTCCAACGCGACGGCCATCTATCACGCCATCCGTGTGGCCAGGAATGTCAGCGACGAGGGACTGGTCACGAAGCTGGAGGCACTCTGGAAATGACAGACAGCCCGCAGCGGAGTCGCAGAACTGCTATTCATCGGATCGTGGTCCCCAAGGAGGACTTCACCGGTGCCCTTGTGATGGAGCGGACCGAAGAGTTCAACAAGACGCTCCCGGTGCCATTCAAGAACCTCCGGTATCTGGTCGTCGCTCTCACACACAGCTCGTTTGCAAGTGAGCATCATAGCTACACGTCGAACGAGAAGCTGGAATTCGTGGGCGACGGTGTCGTGAACTTCATCGTGGCCAAACTGCTGTTCCTGGAGTTTCCGGAAGCCCGGGAAGGCGACCTCTCCAAGATGCGGGCCGCACTGGTCAAGGAGCGTGGCATCTATGAGCGCTCACTGGACCTGGGGCTTGACAGATACCTGTTGCTGGGCAAGGGGGAGGACAAGCTTCGTGACGAGCGCAAGCCTGCCATCCTTGCGGACGGCTTTGAGGCTCTTGTGGCCGCCATATACTTCGACAGTGGCATGCACGCGGCCGAAAAGTTCGTAAGCATCGTGTTCCGGAAAGCCATAGCCGAACTTCACAACGGGGCGGTCCTGGACTACAAGACAGCCTTGCAGGAAGAGACTCAGCGAAGTGTCCGGCTGCTGCCCGTGTATGACACGGAAGTGGCGCGTGGAGAGGACGGATCAGACGTCTTCACATCCCTGGTACATGTCGGGGGTGCCCTGTACGGCGAGGGGCGCGGGTCATCCAAGAAGAAGGCCGAAGAGGACGCCGCCCGAGCGGCTCTCGAGGCGTTTGTCTCGGAGCACCCTCATCGAGGAGAGTCTGGTCAGTGAGCTTCCTTTCGCGTGTCAAGCAGCTTTTTGGCGGGGACAAGCCGGCAGAGGAGGATTCTCCAGTTCAGACTGCTGAGGTTGCAGCCGAGCTGCAGCAGCCTGCAGTACCGGATGCTGCACAGGCCGAACATCAGCAGGCTGGAGGCACTCGTCGCGAGTTGGCGGATTTCGACGCTTTGGAGGAGCTGCTCATCGACGCCGGCATCGACGTTGACACCACGATGGCTATCCTGCAGGAAGTACGCAAGGGAGGGCTGCGAGGCCGTCCAACAGGAGAACAGGTCATCGAGCGCATCAGGGCCAAGCTGAATTCCGTGTTCGACCTGGACAGCACTCTGCACACGACGGGTTCACCCGCCGTCATCCTGGTAACGGGGGTCAACGGAACAGGGAAGACCTCGTCGATCGCCAAGCTCGCGAACATGCTCAAGCAGCAGAATCGGAAGGTCCTTCTGGTTGCAGCCGATACGTTCCGCGCCGGGGCCGTTGATCAGCTTGCCATTCTCGCCGGCCGTGTCGGCGTCCCGGTGATGCGCTCGGTAGAGGGCCAGGACCCGTCCAGCGTTGTGTTCAATGGGCTTCAGAAAGCTGTCGCCGACAAGGTGGACGTGGTGGTGATCGACACCGCAGGCCGCCTCGAGAACAAGAAGAACCTTACGTTCGAGCTGCAGAAGGTTGTGCGGGTCATTGAGACGAAGTTCGGGCTGCCACTGTCAGAAACGTTGCTGGTCATCGACGCGACGACCGGGGAGAATGCTCTTATGCAAGCCCGGGCGTTCAGTGAGGCGATCCCGATCTCGGGGATCATCCTCACCAAGATCGACTCCGGCGCCAAAGGCGGTAGTATCGTGAGCATCGCGCGCGAACTGCGCATTCCGATCAAGCTGGTCTGCAATGGTGAAACACTTATGAGCATAAAACCATTTGACAAAGACGACATTGTGAACATGATACTGTTGTCAGAGTAAGCATAAACAGCAACGAAAACGCGACCGTTCCATCACATCCCGGTAAGGAGTTGAACTATGCAGAGCAAATCGAGGGAAAAGGTGTCAGTCACCCCCGGTCACGAGAAGAAGATCAAGCGCAAGGAAGAGATCGTCGAGCTGCTTGAGTTCTACTCGGGACTGCTCACGAAGAAGGAGCTCGGAGTCCTCGACCTGTACGTCCAGCCCGACTGCTCCGGAGCCGAAGTTGCCCGCAACCTGCGGATTTCGCGGCAGGCCGTCCATGATCATATCCGTCGCTCACTTGGACGCATGAGGCGCTGCGAGAGCAAATTGCAGCTTATCGCCAACTACAAGAAGAACGTGGTGATGTTCCGCAAGATCATGTCCAAACTCGACCAGTGCTGCGAGCAGTCAAACAACACCGAAGGCGAACAATCCCTCGGTGAGTTGAAGAAGCTGTTCGAGAAGCTGATCAACCGCAACAGTCACGACCTGTAGGGCTGCCGAGTGTTCGAATCTGTCAGGAAAGCGCTCGGCGGAGTCTTCGACGGGCTGCGCCGCAAGGGTCTCCTGTCGCAGGGAGATATTGATGCGGCGCTTGCGGAGGTGAAGCTGGGTCTGCTTGGTGCCGACGTTGACTATCGCGTGGTCAAGTCGTTCATCGCGCAGACACGTGAGGCGTGCCTGGATGAGAAGGTCCTCAAGAGCATCACGCCTGGCGACCAGGTGGTCAAGGTGCTCTATGAGCAGTTGACGCAGGCGCTTGGAGGGCAGGGCGGCAAAGGCATCGCCATAACGCACATCCCGTATCGAGTCATGCTTGTGGGCCTCCAGGGATCTGGCAAGACAACGACGCTGGGCAAGCTGGCTCTTCTCCTCAAGAAGGAAGGTCATTATCCACTTCTGGTTCCCGGAGACTACGGCCGGCCGGCGGCCTACGAACAATTGCAGAAGCTGGCTGCTGACGCAGGAGTCGAGTTCTACGGCGAACACGACGGGAGCCTGGCGGATCTGATCCGGGGTGCTGACCGCTATGCCCGGGAGAAATCCCTGGATGTTCAGCTTCTGGACACGCAGGGGCGGCACGATTTCGACACTGAACTGATGAGTGAATTGCAGACGGTTACTGCATTGTACCGTCCTGACGAGACACTGATCGTGCTTGATTCCATGATCGGATCCAAGGCCATTCCCCTTTCTCAGAGTTTCAACAGAGTGGCCCCGCTTACCGGGGCGATCTTCACGAAGTTTGATTCGCCCGCGCAGGGTGGTGCGGTGCTGTCCTTCAAAGAGGCCATTGGCAAACCGATCAAGTACATCGGTGTAGGAGAGCACTTGCAGGACCTCGACTATTTTGTGCCGGAGAGGCATGCGGCGCGTATCGTCGGCTACGGCGATATTGAGGGATTGCTCAGGCGGTATGATGACGCCGAGTCCAGGGCAAAGGCGGCAGGCGTCGCCAAGAGAGTTCAAACGGGGAAGTTCGACCTTTACGACCTCCGCGATCAGCTGCTTGAAATCGCTCAAGTTGGTGGTATAAATAAGATGCTTGAGAGTCTCCCTGCCAACATGGTCCCCAAGGGGGCTGTTGTCGACGAGGGCGTTTCAAAGAGATTCACGGCCATCATTGACTCAATGACCGACACCGAAAGACGCAGTCCTGCCATCCTGAACGCGTCCCGTAAGCGTCGCGTTGCTCGTGGTGCGGGCGTGGATGTCAGCGACATCAACAGGATGCTCAAGCAGTTTGAGTTGTTCAGCCGCATGGCAAAGATGGCTAGCAACAGGCACGCCGGGGGTTTTGGCTTGCCCGGATTCTGATACTCGCAGGTACGCAACAGGAGGAAACATGGTCAGCATCAAGCTTGCAAGGACTGGAACCAAGCATCAGGCTCATTATCGTTTTGTCGTGCTCGACCGTAAGAAACCGACCAATGGTGCGGTCATCGAGACGCTCGGCTACTATGATCCCAAGCCCAAGGAGCCGAAGATCGAAGTCAGCGAAGAGCGTGTCGCCTACTGGCTCGGACTTGGCGCACAGCCAACCGATTCTGTGCGCAACCTCCTCAAGCACAACGGTATCTGGCAGAGATTCGTTGCGAGCAAGGCCGCGAAGTAAGCCGGCTCTGCGCGTATCAGGAGATTCCC
>JAPLGI010000114.1 GCA_026390245.1 Caldisericota bacterium | reverse complement strand
TTTTGGCGTCGAGCACCTTGGAGTCAACTTTGGGTTTGTGTTCACCGCCTTTGCTCTCGGCGCCTTCGCACCGACCGTCGGTTCACTGGTCTATGACGCCACGGGCACCTACACACCAGTGTTCATGGCAGCCGGAGTGCTAGCCGCAACAGGGCTGGTCCTGAGCATCGTCCTCCACCGCAAGTACGAGCTGGCCTGAGACGACCCGGCTTTCCCAACATGCGCTTGCAAAAGGGGTCCAAGCGTCTACAGTGCACCGTGAAGGTATTACGGTCGTACAATCCGCAAAAGCGAGGCGAACATGAAGATCTTGGCTATCAATCCTGGTTCGACGTCAACCAAGCTGGGCCTTTTTGACGATAACAAGCTACTGTACAAGGAATCGATCTCCCATCATGTCGAGGAACTCTCATCGTTCTCTACATCATTTGACCAGAAGGACTTCAGGACACAGGCGGTCCTCGAGTTCCTCAGGAAGAACAATGTCGACCTCAAGACAATTGACGTCGTCATCGGCAGGGGGGGCATACTCAAGCCTCTGCCGGCCGGGACATACAAGGTCAACGCAATCATGCTGGAAGAGCTCAGGAATGCCTCGTATGACCATCCGTCCAACATCGGGGCAGTGATTGCGCTCGAGATCGCCAAAGCCGCCGGCGTTCCTGCCTACATTGCCGACCCTGTCTGCGTCGACGAATTTGAAGATGTCGCAAGGATTTCGGGCCTCAAGGAGCTGGAACGCCTGAGCCTTTCACACGCCCTGAACACAAGGGCCACCTTGTTCAAGTACACAGAGGAAGTCCACAAGAGTGTCCTGGAAACGAACGTCGTGATTGCTCACCTTGGCGGAGGGATCAGCATCACGCCCATCAAGAATGGCAAGATGGTCGACGTGAGCGGCGCAAATGACGGAGGGCCGTTCTCGCCCGAGCGAAGCGGGGCACTCCCCACGACAAAACTCATCAGATTCTGCTTCTCAAGCGGGATGAAGGAGAAGGAGCTGGTGGATTACGTGACGAAGCGAGGGGGACTCGCGTCCTACCTGGGGACCACTGACCTGAGGAAGGTGACGGAACTGATCGATGCTGGCGACAAGCATGCCAGGCTCATATTTGATGCGATGTGCTACCAGATTGCCAAGGAGATCGGTGCCATGGCAACCGTGCTCAAGGGCAATGTGGAGGCAATCCTTCTTACCGGAGGGATGGCCTTCAATGAGACGCTTGTTGCAGAGGTGACAGAGCGCGTCGCATGGATTGCTCCTGTCAAGGTCTATCCGGGCGAAGAGGAACTTGAGGCGCTGGCCAGTGCCGCCCTGAGGGTCCTCCGGGGCGAGGACCAGGCAAAGGAATACGTTTGAGCTGATCCGGCCGCGCGGGCGGGAGTCCATTCTTCTTTGCTTGTGCTCTGGTGATCACTTGGAGTCCAGCGCTCCGAAGTCCAGGTCAGCCGTGGCCACCAGGTGGGCGATCCCCTGACCCAGCTTCTCGTTCCAGTGGTCGATGACGTGCCCTCCGTCGGGAGTTTCCGTGCTGTGGGCATCCTTCACCAGCGTCACGTCATAGCCCAGGGCATGGGCGCCCTTGCAGGTCGCCTGAACACAGCCGTCCGTAACCAGTCCCACGACCACGACCTTGCCGACCTTCAGGCCGTCCAGTTCACCCTTGAGCGGTGTGTCTTCGAACGCATTGCCGTGGTGCTTGCGGATGAAGTGATCCGTCTGCAACGGCTTCAACGCCGGATACAGCTGCCAGTCATGGCTCTCCTCGATCAGGTCCGTCTTGGTAGAGTGCTGGACCCAGAACACGGGGACGCTGGCAGCATGAGCGCGGTCGACCAGCGCGTTGATGTTCTTCAAGACTTCATC
>JAPLGI010000003.1 GCA_026390245.1 Caldisericota bacterium | reverse complement strand
GCCAAGTTGCCCCGCATAGAGCTGGAGCGTCCTGGAACGAGTCTCGGAGTCGACACGACTACCCAGATGCAGATTGGCGTGGTCTGGGGCGAGGTGTTCATGGTCGACGGCATGATTCAGCGTATCCGTCAGGACACAGGTTGTCCGGATGCCAAAGTGGTTCTGACCGGCGGGTTGTCAGGTGTTGTGGTCCCTGGCCTGCAGACAGAGTGTGTACACGATCTGAATCTGACGCTTGATGGCCTGCGAATTCTCTTTGACCTTAACAGAGGCAGGATCGAGTGAACATCGGATCGCTGAAGCTGGACGGGCGTGCGTTTCTTGCGCCCCTTGCGGGCTATGGCGACTCTCCATTTCGCATATTGTGCAGGCGCTATGGCGCAGCAATGGTCTACACGGAAATGGTTTCGTCTCTCGGCATCAGATTCGGCAACGCGAAGACGTTTGGGATGCTGGCTTTCGATCCTGTCGAGCACCCAGTCGACTTCCAGATGTTTGGGGCAAGACCCGATGCAATGGCAGAAGCTGCAGAAGTCCTGGCAAGAGCGGGGGTCGATGCCATAGATATCAACATGGGGTGCCCCGAGCCAAAAATCGTGAAGACCGGTGCCGGATCGGCGCTCCTGAAGAATCTTCCTCTCGTCGACGCCATTACTTCAGCGGTTGTGCGGGCAACGCGGCTGCCAGTGACGGTGAAGATTCGCAAGGGATTCCTGATCGATAACAATGTGACTGAAGAGATCTTGTCCATTTGTGAGAAGAATGGCGTCACAGCCTTTGCAATTCATGGCAGTACTGCCGTCCAGGGACGGTCAGGCTCGAAGGACTGGGATGTCATCGCTGCAGCCAAGGCGAAGGCGACCATACCGATCATTGCGAACGGTGGAGTCAAGAAGGCGGAGGATGCGAAGAGGTTTCTCGACTACACTGGAGCGGACTACGTGATGGTAGGGCGAGCAGCTCTCGGAAATCCATGGGTCTTCGAGCAGATCAACGATGTTCTCGGTGGCAGGATTCCGCGGGAACCCGGAGTTGAGGAGCGGTTCAGAGTGATGCAGGAGCATGTTGACCGCGAGGTCTCTCTGAAGGGCGAAGTCATTGGAGTGAAAGAGATGCGAAAGCATCTGGCCTTCTATTTCAAGGGGTTCCCTGAAGCGACTACCTATCGAGGGCGTATCAACCAGGTGAAGGAAGCAGACCAGCTGAAGCAGCTGCTGAATGAGTACTGTGCACTGTGTGTGGGTGCAAGCGAGGAGGTTCGCCATGATGCATGATGAAGAAGAACATTCCGACGAAGGGATTGAAATCACCAACACGCGCGAAGATGAGGAAGAGAAGCTTTACATCAGTCCCTCGCAGCACAAGAAAATGCTTGAGGAGCTCAACAGGCTGAAGACCAAGGAGCGCCTTCGCATCGCGGAACGCATCAAGGAAGCCAAGGGGTTCGGTGATCTCTCGGAGAATGCCGAGTATGAAGAGGCAAAGAAGGAGCAGGCGTTCATCGAGGGGACCATCATGGACGTCGAGCGCCAACTCGAGCACTCCGTCGTTGTTGATCCAGGCGACACTGGAACGGGTGAGGTCCACATGGGGTGCAAGGTCCAAGTGCTTGATGTGGACACTGCCAAGACTCGCTGGTTCACCATCGTCGGCAATCTCGAAGCCGATCCAATGGAAGGTCATATCTCCATTGATAGTCCGGTGGGCAAGGACCTCGTCGGCAAGCGCGAAAAAGAGACGGTTGCTGTGCGCATCCCCAAGGGACGAGTTTCATACAAGATTCTCTCGATTGAGAAGGTATAGCCGTGCTGGACCTCAACGAGGTTGAGCAGAACCGCAGGGACAGGATCGGAGAGCTTCGCGAACAGGGGATTGATCCGTTCGGACACAGTTTTGGAGACGCGCTTGCCGCGTCCTGCATCGCTCAGCACTTTGATGAGCTGGGAGACAGTGTGGTTCGTGCCAGAGGGCGCGTCATGGTCGTTCGCGGCCATGGAAAAGCCTGCTTCCTCGTATTGGCGGACATGTCCGGTCGGATCCAGTTGTACGTGCGCTCTGACGACCTCAGGGAACCTTCCTATGAATGGTTCAAGAAGTACGTTGATTCGGGTGACATCATCGGGGTCGAGGGGACCCTGTTCGTAACGAAGACAGGAGAGAAGACCATCGCGGTGACAAGACTATGGGTTCTGTCGAAGGCGATCCGGACGTTGCCCGAGAAGTTC
>JAPLGI010000001.1 GCA_026390245.1 Caldisericota bacterium | reverse complement strand
GCTGAGGGGTACCCAGGCAGACGCTACTATGGCGGTTGCGAGTATGTCGATGTCGTGGAGACACTTGCTATCGAGCGGGCCAAGGCGCTTTTCGGTGCAGAGGGAGCGAACGTACAGCCCCACTCTGGAACACAGGCCAATCTTGAGGTTTACTTCTCCGTTCTACAGCCAGGAGATACGATCCTGAGCATGTCTCTTGCCGACGGTGGGCACCTGAGCCATGGAAGCCCGGTGTCGCTAGTGGGGAAACTGTTCCATATCGTCTCGTATGGCGTGCGACAAGACACAGAACGCATCGACTACGATCAGGTGGCCGAGCTTGCGCAAGCAGAGCGTCCCAAGTTGATCATCGCCGGTGCCAGTGCCTATCCGCGCATCATCGACTTCCCCCGCTTCCGCGAAATTGCTGATTCGGTCGGTGCGCTGCTGATGGTAGACATGGCACACATTGCAGGGCTTGTTGCCGCAGGAGTTCACCCTTCGCCGGTGCCCTATGCGGATTTTGTCACGACGACCACGCACAAGACGCTTCGCGGTCCCCGAGGAGGAATCATCCTTTACAAGGAGAAGTATGCGAAACAGCTCAACAGTGCGGTGTTCCCTGGCAGTCAGGGTGGCCCACTGGAGCATGTCATCGCGGCGAAGGCGGTTGCTCTGGGACAAGCTGCGACGCCCGAGTTCGCGGTGTATCAGAGGCAAGTGCTTGCCAATGCAGGAGCCTTGGCGCAGGCGCTGACGGAGCGCGGCTATCGCATCGTCTCCGGGGGCACCGACAACCACCTCATGCTCGTGGATCTCACATCGAAGGGCGTAACAGGCAAAGAAGTCCAGGCGCTTGTCGAGACCGTAGGCATTACGGTCAACAAGAATGCAATTCCCTTCGATCCGTTGCCTCCAAACAGGGCAAGCGGAATACGGCTGGGGACTCCGGCTGTGACCACTCGTGGCATGCGTGAGCCGGAAATGGCCGAGATCGCTGCCCTGATTGATGAGACGATCGTCGCACGTGATGACGAGGTACAGCTGGCCTTGATTCGAAGTCGCGTAACGGCTGTGACGAGCCGTTTTCCACTCTATGCAGGCGAAATCTACTAGGAGGAACTGATGGACTATCCCAATCTACAGGTGCTGGATCATCCCCTGATACGACACAAGCTGACCCTTCTCCGTAACAAGAACACGACGCACAAGGACTTCCGCCAGCTGGCGGAGGAGCTTGCGGGGCTTATGACGTACGAAGTGTGCAGGAACATGCGGACCAAGGCCTGCCCCATCGAGACGCCTCTGGAGCCCTACAATGGGCAGGAACTGGAGAACGAAGTCACCATTGTGCCCGTGCTTCGAGCAGGACTTGTCATGGCCCAGGGGATGCTGGACATGATTCCTCACGCAAAAGTGGGACACATCGGTCTGTTCCGAGACGAGAAGACCCTCCAGCCGGTGCAGTACTACTGCAAGCTTCCCGATAGCACTCCTGGGTCAGATGTCTTCATTGTGGATCCGATGCTTGCGACGGGTGGCAGTGCGTCCATGGCCATTTCACTTGTCAAGGAGCGTCATCCTTGCAGCATCTCGTTCTGTTGCATCATTGCGGCGCCCGAGGGAATCGAGGTGCTGCGGCGGGAGCATCCCGACGTGAAGATTGTTACGCTGGAAGTCGACCGTCGCTTGAACGAGAACGGCTACATTCTTCCAGGTCTTGGCGACGCCGGCGACAGGATATACGGGACCAAGTAGCCTATGCATCTGGTTGTTACGCAGGCGCAGTTCTGGTCGTTTCTTATGGCTCTGGCGCTGAGTCTCGTACTGACGCCGGTCTTCATGAGACTTGGACTGCGTCTTGGGATCACCGACAAGCCTGCTGCCAGTGCCGAGGAGAGTGTCAACGGGGGACGCCATAGAGTGAATCAGAAGGTGACGCCTCGTACTGGTGGTATTGCCATCGTGATCGCGTTCATCGTGGCAGTGCTCTTCTTCGACTCGCTCACGATTCAGCTCAAGGGGATCCTTGTCGGGGGAGGAATCGTTTTCATTGGTATGCTGCTGGACGACATGTTCGACATCCCTGCCCTTCTGAAGCTGCTGATACAGTCGGTAGCTGCTGTTGTTGTCATAGCATTTGGAGTTCGTGTGACCGCATTCACCAACTTCTTTCACGGGGGATTCTTCCAACTTGGAATCGGTGGCATCATCCTCACGTACTTCTGGATCGTAGGGATCACCAACGCGCTGAACCTGATCGATGGACTGGATGGTCTTGCTGGCGGCGTCGCAGCGCTGATCCTGCTCGCCATGTTCTTCTTCGCGGCGCTCAAGGGGATGGCAACCATGGGGGGTGTCCTGGTTGCACTGCTCGGTGCCGTCCTGGGATTTCTTGTCTTCAACTACAATCCGGCAAAGGTGTTTCTTGGTGACGCCGGGTCCGAGTTTCTTGGGTTCATGATCGCGAGCCTTTCCGTCTATGGAGCTCTGAAATTGCCGACGACCGTCATGTTGGTTGTGTCGGTTTTCGCCTTAGGTATTCCCATTGCAGAGACAGTCTCGAGCATCTTCCGGCGTGCCGCGAGGCACCAGTCTCCCATGGTAGCGGACAACTGGCATTTTCACTATCTCCTGTTGTTTCGTGGGTGGAGCCAGCGCCGTATTACGACGGTGTACTATCTGGTAACGTTCGCACTGTGTTCTATCGGGCTGGCCATCGCCCTTCTGGGTGTTCACTGACATGCGCCACGTAGTAGTTTCCATCTTTGGTACGCGTCCCGAGGCAATCAAGATGGCCCCCATCGTCAAAGCGCTCGAGTCTGACCCCAGGTTCGACAGTCATGTGCTGCTGACCGGTCAGCACATGCAGATGCTGGACGACGTCGTACGAATGTTCGGGATCAGGGTGTGGCGAGACCTTGGCGTCATGAAACAGCGCCAGACACTTCCTTACTTGACGGCGGCGCTTGCAACCCAGATTTCCGACGCCCTGGCTGAACTTCAGCCTGACATGGTCCTGGTCCACGGAGACACCACCACGACCTTCATGGGTGCGCTCACTGCTACATATGCAAAGGTCCCGGTAGGCCATGTTGAGGCAGGACTGAGGTCTCATCAGAAATTCAGCCCCTTCCCCGAAGAAGTGAACCGAATGCTCACGGATCAGGTCTCCGACCTTTGTTTCGCACCTACTGAGGAAGCCAGACAGAATCTCCTGCAGGCGGGTATCGAATCGAGCAGGATCGATGTCGTGGGCAACTCAATTGTGGACGCCGTCCAGATTGCGCTGCCTCACCTTCATGCTCCAAAACTCATGTCAAGGGTGAGGCCGGACAGCCCAGTAGTCGTCATGACGGCACATCGTCGCGAAAACTGGGATACCGGTATTGCTATCTTCTCGGATGCGCTTGTGAAGCTTTCCAAGTCGCACCCCGAACTGACGTTTGTCTTTCCGGTGCATCTCAATCCCGTTGTGCGAGAA
>JAPLGI010000158.1 GCA_026390245.1 Caldisericota bacterium | reverse complement strand
CCGACATCCTGTTCCTGAAGTCTCCCGAGGACCGCGAATTGCTGAAGTGCCTGTTGAAGGCACAGGACGAGGTGGACGATGCTGCAAGGACAAGACAGCCTCATCGGGTCCTGTATCTAGCAGGCGAGCTTGCCAAGGCGGTCAACACGTTCTATCAGAAGGAAAAAGTCATCCAGGAAGATGCAGCTCTGGCAAGGGCGCGCATGGTACTTGTGCTTGCGTCTCAGCGTCTCCTGCAGGCATACGCCCACATTCTGGGCGTCACTCTTCCCGAATCAATGTAGGTGACCTACCTGCATCCGTGCGGTGAGCACAAAGTGAGGCAATGATGAAAAATATCCGCAGGCTTCGACTGGAAGCATTCATACGGCGTAGTGTGGAGGGTCAGCTGATATTGATGGATGACCCCGACCTGAGGCTCCTGACCGTGACGCACATTGAGCTGTCGAATGATACACGGCTGGCCAAGGTCTTCGTTTCGAGCCTGTCGAATGACGAGAGTCGTCAGAAAGCTCTCATGGCAGCGCTTTCCAGGGCATCGGGCAAGTTCCAGCAGAGGCTGTCGGCTGATGTCTCGATGCGTTTCACTCCCCTGCTTTCGTTCCATTTCGACCAAGGGTTTGTGAAAGGCACGCAGGTGGTCGAGCTGCTGACCGAACTCGAAAGAAACGATAAGAAGGATGTCACGGATTCATGAGAGGAGCCGGTCTCGAGGCAATCGCATCGAAGCTTCGTGATGCGGATGATGTCTTTCTCTTCACGCACGAGTTTGCCGATGGTGATGCCCTGGGTTCCCTCGTTGCACTCACGCTGTATCTGCAGTCGACGGGAAAGAGCGTGCATGCGTTTGTCCCGGGGAAGATCCAGAGTATCTACCGGTTTCTGGGAACGGATGAGCTGCTGAACACCATCTCATTGGACCAGGCCATGGATCGCATTCTTGACGGGCGTGTGACGTGTCTCAGCGTTGACGCTGCCGACGTCGACCGGCTGGGCGAGTGGAAGCCTCTGTTTCTTTCCGGGGCACAGCGTCTGGTGATAGACCACCACGACACCAATGCAGGTTTTGGCGACCTGTCTGCTATCGACGCTTCGGCCAGCTCGTGCTGCGAAGTGCTTCTCGACCTTTTCAACATGGTCAATCCAGGGCTCGTTGACGCTCGAATCGCTTCGGCGCTGTACACGGGTCTGGTTGCCGATACCGGTTCATTCCAGTACGCCAATACCGGGGCACTGTCCCTGGTTCACGGGGCTCGGCTTATCGAGTTGGGTGCCTGTCCTGAGGAGATCTCTCGCAGTATCTACGAATCCAGGCCGTACGGAAGCCTCAGGCTCATGGCTGCTTCCGTCTCAGCGTCGCGTGTCATGTACGGCGGACAGGTAATCGTCTCCTACGTGACACGCGGCATGCTGGAACAATCTGGCGCGATCGATGAGGATACGGAAGGCATCACGGACGAATTGCGCCGCACTGAGGCGACACGGGCGGTCGTACTGCTGAGAGAAGCAGCAGATGGCTCGGTGAAGGTCAGCTTCCGCGGCAAGTACGGGTTCGACGTCAAACGAATAGCAGCCAAGTTCGGCGGGGGAGGTCATCTGCTCGCCGCAGGCTGCACCATCAGGAGCGGGCTCGGCGAAGCCGAAGCGCTGGTCCTCGCCGAGCTGGACAGATACCTGGGACCTTCTAGAACTTGAAGCTCGTGCTGATGTCGTAGACCACCGGCACGTGGTACATCGTGTCGCCGGTGAGCATCTTGATGATTGCGAGTGCGGAAATGAGCCCTGGCAGGAACCAGAACCAGCCAGCCACGAATCTGATGAGCGGGATACGGCCGAGAACGGCAAGAATGATTTCCAGGATCAGCACGACGAGTCCTTGCCCCAGATGCAGGCGGAAGAACTCATTCTTCTTGTTGGACAGAAGCGCGACGATCCAGAGGATGCCCAGATAGCACAGGATTCCAAAGACGAGATCGTTATTGACAGTACCGTTTGTCTGCTGTTCCATGGTCGTCCACCCCCATAATCAGATATCAGCATGCTAGAACATGCCGGCGTCGTGTCAAGGGTTCGAGGCCTTGATCAGTTCTGACGTCGGGCAGGGATTCAGATAGTTCTGGATGCCGCATGCATGACAACCTGTCTCACGGCACGTCGGAAGACACTCGCCCTTCTGTGCGGACTCATATTCCTGACGCAGGAAGTCCATGGATACCCCTGCGTCGATCACTTGCCAGGGCAGCTCACTGTCCAGGGGAATGCTGCGGTACAGGAAGTCCGCCGGGTCGATCTTTGATGAGGCGATAGCTTGCTGCCACACGTCAAACCTGAACGACTCGCGCCAGGCGTCGAACTTGGCGCCAGTCCTCCACGCGGTCTCGATGACGCTGCCGACTCTGCGGTCGCCACGGCTCAGGAATCCCTCGAGGAACGAGATGCGCGGATCGCCAAATTCGATGTGGAACTTTCCCTTGATGGTTCTGAAGCCCTTGCGGAGGTGTTCGATCTTGGCATCGTAGGACTGCGGCGTATCCTGGGAGCACCATTGAAAAGGAGTGTCCGGACGTGGTACGAACGGGTTGATGCTGAGATTGATGGCGATGTCCCGGCGAAAACCCTTGCCAAACGTATTGATACGGCTCACCAGGTCGACCATGGCGTCAAGATCCTCATCCGTCTCCGTCGGAAGACCAAACATGAAGTAGAACTTGACGAGATGCCAACCTCTTCCAAAGACTGTTCGCAGCGTTTCAAAGATCGATTCCTCGGTGATGTTCTTGTTGATGACATCGCGCAGGCGCTGGCTGCCGGCTTCGATGGCAAACGTCAATGAGCCTTCACGTTCCTGTTTGATCTCGTCCGCAAGATAGCCGGGGAAGTTCTCCATGCGGAGTGATGGGAACGAAATGGACACCTTGTGATCCTCTCTGTAGGCACGGACGAGGCTGACCAGTCCGGGCAGGTCGCTATAGTCGGTGCTGCTCAGAGAGAGCAACCCAACCTCTTCGTAGCCCGTGTTGGCGACGAGTTGCTCAAGCTGCCGCTGGATGGACGCCAGGGACCGCTCCCGAGTGGGGCGGTAGGAAATGCCTGCCTCGCAGAAGCGGCAGCCTCGCACACATCCGCGGAAGAGTTCAATGACGCCACGATCATGAATGAGTTCGCGATACGGGACAATCGGGCTGACCGGCGCGAACGCATCGTCCAGGCTCTCGACAATGCGCTTGCGTACGGTCGCAGGGACTCCCGATGAAGAGGGCTCGGCAACAACGTACGGTGCGGTGCCAAGGGCTGGGCGTGTTTTGTAGAGAGACGGGACATAAACACCCTCCACCTCGTGCGCCAGTCTTTCCAGCGCAAGAGACCGCCCCGCCCCTGCTGCGCGTGACCCAGCAAGACTCCGCACGATTTCCGGGAAGAGGTCTTCGCCATCACCGATCCCGAATGCGTCCACGAAGGCGGACATGGGTTCAGGGTTGAACGTGCAACTGCCACCGGCTATGACAATCGGCCATGCGCTGCGGTTCTCCGAGCGTATGGGAAGCCTGGCCAGATCCAGCATGTTGAGCAGGTTGGTATAGGTGAGTTCTGTGCCAAGGCTGAAGGCAATCACGTCGAACGAACTGAGCGGCTGGCGACTTTCGAGAGAGAAGAGGGGTATCTGGTGCTCTCTGAGCCATGCTTCAAGATCGTGATACGGGGCGAATGAACGTTCCACAACGACACTGTCGATGGCGTTCAGCAGATGATAGAGAATCTGGATTCCGTGAGACGACATGCCGACCTCGTAGAGGTCCGGGTAGCTGAGTGCGACGCGAAAGCGACCACCCCAGTCCTTATGAACAGCGTTGAGCTCATTGCCTGCGTACCGCGACGGACCTTCGAAGCGTTCGAGAGCGTGCATATCCATGCTAGAACCTCAATTCGTCGCGCGTACGGTAGACGCTGACGACGATGGAAGCGGCCGCAACCTGTGTCAGCAGGGACGATCCGCCGTAGCTGATAAACGGCAGCGGGATGCCGGTGACGGGCGAAAGCCCGATAGTCATGCCCATATTCACGGCAGCTTGCAGGAACCACATGGACCCTATGCCCACGACGATGTATCGGGCGAAGTCGTCGGTCAGTGATCGAAACACCAGGAACGTTGACCAGAGGAGCATGACAAAGAGAAGAACCAGGAGCGCACTGCCGGCGAACCCGAACAGCTCTCCGACGAGGGAGAAGACGAAGTCGGCATACTGCACCGGCACAAACGAGAGAGGGGCCTGGGTGCTTCCTTTGATGCCTCGTCCCCAGATGCCGCCGGATCCGGTTGCCACGATGGACTGGATAACGTTGTAGCCGTCACCGAGAGGGTCGGCCTGCGGGTTCAGGAAGGTCTCGATCCGTGTGCGCTGATATGGTCTGAGACCAAGCCATACACCACCTGCCGCAAGTACCAGGACCAGACCCAGAATCAGCAGTTGACGACCGGTGAGCCGGAAATGGACCAGCATGATGACAGAGATCCCGAGCAGCAGGCTCGCGGATCCCAGATCTGGTTCCTTCTCGACCAGCAGGACCGAGGGCACGACTGCAGCTATGACGAGGAGTATTTTCAGTCGCGTGGCAAGCTTCTTCTCTGGAAGCGTCAGGATGAACGCCACAACGAGAATGATCACCACTTTCTGCAATTCGCTCGGCTGGAGGCCGAACGACCCGACCAGTGGAATCCAGCGCCGCGAACCATACATGCCGCTCCCAATAAACAGAACGGCCACCAGCAGTCCCGTCTGTATGACGTAGGCGGGGATCGTGAGATAGCGGAAGAACCGGTAGTTCACGAATTGCAGCATGACTGCAATGGTGAGACTGAGGCCAAGCAGAAGGAGTGTCTTCTGAAAATAGGAATAGAAGCTCCCGAAGTGCCCGAGCGTGTACCGCTCTGCCAGGCTCGCTGCATAGAACGTCGCCAGGCCGAACCCGAGGAGGAGCAGGACACTTATGATGAAGATCAGTGGCAACCGATGGGACTTCACGGAACCTCTACTTCAGGAAGCGTGTTTCGACGTTCAGCCGACCCTGGGCGGCACTCGCCACGTAGTAATGACCACGCATGCCAGCTGGCGCCAAGTGGAGGACGGCACTCGCGTCGCCAACGGATAGGGAAGCGCCTCCGGCGACCTCGAGGCACGCTATGACTGCGCCCTCAATCCCCCGGGTCCCGGCCACCACTGCTCCCCGGATGGCGCCGAACACGAAACACGAACGCATCGTTTCGATACGCGCTCCCTCCATGACCGAACCCATGATGACAACGTCCCTGGTTGTCTGGATGATTTCACCTGCGGTCACGTCACGAGCGATGATCAAGGCCGATTCAGATGGAGCGGCACCTTTCTTTGACTCCCGTACGCGATAGTTCCCTATGGCAAGGTTGTCTCCGACGGCCTTCCGAAGGCCCTTCTCCAGCCTGGCCAGCGTCTTGAGGCCGCATGCACGATTCTGAAGGTCAACGTTGAGCTTGAGCTGGGGAAGGATCTGATGCTGGGCAGTCGCCTGGATGAGCAGAACGTGCTCAGCTTCCTTCCACTTTGCCTTTGGGTTGACGAGAGCCAGAATTTCCGTTTGGTTTCCCTTGAACACGACAATGTTCGTCGGACTAGTTGATGCCATTTTTCCCTCCGTACAGATCAAAGTACTGCTGCAACATCGTGTGCACAAGCGGTGCCATGCTGGTACTGCGCTCGTAGGGCGAATTCTCGTACATGAGCAGAACCGCCACCTCGGGATTCTCCATCGGTGCAAATGCCACCAGCCATGTATGGTACAGATTTGGCGTACCGGTTTCGGCCGTGCCGGTCTTCGCACAGATTTCAATGTCTCCAACTTGAATACGTGTCATTCCACCGGTTTTTGAAACGAGATTCAGTCCCTTCTTGACGGTTGTAAGGGTTGCAGTGCTGATGCCAAGTGTGTCCTGAACAACTGGAGTGGTCTGTGTCTCGACCTTCGTGACGGGGTCGACCGAAGCCTTCAGGAGATGAGGGCGCCACAGGGTTCCGTTCATGGCGATCGAGCTGAAAATGGAGATGTTGCGAACAGGAGTTTCCAGCACGTATCCCTGGCCAATACCCATATTCATGGTATCTCCCTCATACCAGGGTTCCTTGAACTTGCCGAGCTTCCACTGTGGCGTCGGGTAGAAGCCAGTCGTCTCCCCAGGAAGATCGATTCCCGTCGGCTTGTCGAGGCCAAATTTGCGCGCGTAAGTGTCCAGGGACTCAATACCGACCAGGCGGGCCACGGTCCAGAAGTAGGTATCACAGGAGTCGGCATAGGCCTTGTAGATGTCTTCGTTGCCATGTCCACCTGGCCAGATCCAGCACTTGAACAGCCGTCCCCCGACGGTCAATCCGCCGCCGCAGTAGATGATGCTTCGATCCGTGACGGTGTGCGTTTCAAGCCCCGCCGTTCCTGTGACGACTTTGAACGTGCTCGCGGGAGGGAACGAACCCGCAATTGCCCGGTCAAAAAGGGATCCTTTTGCGGACCATGACTTCCAGTCCTCACTTGAGACCCCGGAGATGAACTTGTTTGGGTCGAACGTGGGGGCGCTTGCCAGCGCAAGAAGGTCACCATTGCGGGGATCCATCATGATCGCCGCGCCCTGGTTGTCTCCGAGAAGTTCCTCGCACGTCTTCTGCAAGCGGGCATCGATGGTCAGGATGATGCTCTTTCCGGGTGCAGCGGGATTCTCCTGGAGCGTCTTCACGGCCTTGCCGCCAGCATCCACTTCGATGAGTTTCTGGCTCTTCTCGCCGCGAAGCAGCGACTCGTACTGAAGCTCTATGCCATCTTTTCCAATTGTGTCCTTCATGACATATCCGTCAGCTCGCAGTAACTGCAGTTCAGTTCCACCTATCTCACCGGTATACCCGAGGACATGTGCTGCCAGGCTCCCCAGGGGATAGGACCTCTTGGTCGACATGACGAGCTGGACACCGGGGAGGTCCGGCTCCCGTTCCGCAAGCTTCAGTGCAGCGGACTTGCTGACGTTGCGGGCAACCGTGATCGGCGTGAAGGGCCCGACCCCGGCCTTGTCCACCGTGTCCTTGAGTGTCTGAAGCTTCACGCCTGTCATGGCTGCAACGACGCCCAGTTCCTGGTCGGCATTCTCGAGGTCATAGGTTGTCACGACAATGTCGAACGAGGGGATGTCGGTCGCGAGAACAACCCCGTTCCTGTCACGGATTTCCCCCCGCGGAGCAGCTGTGCTGATGATACGAAGGCGGTTGTCCTCTGCAACCCCTGCATAGTAGCTGCCTTTGACGACTTGGAGAAAGTAGAGGCGAGCGACGATGCCCAGGAGGACGAGCGTGAAGAAGACGGTGACTGCAAGGAATCGTCGAGTCTGTCTCGACTGTTGAAGCTTATCCATTGTTGCGCTCCAACGGCGAACGCCTGAGCAGAAAGCGCGACCCGATCAATCCGGCGACAGCTGCTGCTGCGCCATACCACAGGACACGTATGAGGCTGGGGGCACCATTGCCATTGGTGAAGAGAGCCAGGGCGAGCACCGCGGCCACGTACGCGCCTGCAAAAGTCACACGAGCGAGAGCTGGAGCAAGTTGCTCGATGTAGGGAGAGATGCCTGTGACCAGCAGAAAGAGCAGGGCAGTGGGCAGCCCCAGTGCCTGACTGAAGTGCGAGAGCAGCAGCACATTGAAGAGTCCGGCAGCAATGCCAAAGGGAGTGGGATGACGGACGCTGTACGCAAAAACGACAGCGGCAGCCACGAGGAATCCGGATGCTCCTGCCTCCGGAATGTGCAGCGCAACACCACAGAGCAGAGCAAACACGAGCGCTTCCATGGCCAGAACCCCTGCCAGGAGAGCATATTGTCGTTTCAGGTTCATCCCGTGCCTTGGGTGACCAGAAGGTAGCGTGTCGCCCAAACAGCCGCGAAGGGACGCAGAACGAGCTGGGTTGTGGCGCCACTGGTCAGCGAATCGACTCTGCCGATAGGTATGTTGGGCGGGAAGGTCGCTGAGCTGCTCGACGTGACAATGATGTCACCCGACTGGAACTGGGGCAGCGGTGAAATGTAGGACAGCTGGCAGTATTCCTTGTCGGTGCCCTTGACGAGCACATCTTCCCCGGTGCGGCGGTTGATGCCGGAAATCACGCACCTGCTGTCGAGCAGCGGGATTACGGTGGCATTGGACGCGAACGCGCCCCGGACTTTCCCAAAGACATAGGCTTGGCCCGTGAAATCTGCGACAAGCACGCCAGCACCGTCGGCTACGCCGAGCACTGTTCCGTGGTCGACAAACACGTCCATGGAGTTCATGCCCAGTGCTCTTCCCGTCACCTGCACAATGATGGACTTGACCGGGAGCTGCTGTTGAACCGCCAACTGCTCTTGCAGCCGCTCCAGTTCGCTGCGGTTGTCGAGGGCAAGGCGAAGCCGGGCGTCGAGGTACTGGTTCTCACTGCGGAGAGTCTCGTTCTCGGCGTAGATGCCTCGGGCGAACAACAAAGCGCGGCCATACCCGACCACACTGTCCGCCGCGACCGTTACGGCCCGGCTCAGTGTTCGGGTGACACGTTGAACTCCGCCAAGCACCAGCCCCCCGAGCGTAACCCCATAGGATGCCAGTCCGATGATGGTTGCTAGCGCAAGAAAGAGCGCTACAAAGAGCAGGCTGGTGGACCTGCGGCTAAGCTTGCGGGCCGGACCGGGCATTCACTATATCAGGACCTCGTGCAGCGCATCGTAGTTCTCGAGGACCTTGCCTGCGCCCTTGGCGACGCACAGCAGCGGATCCTCTGCAATGCTGACGAGAATCCCCGTACGGGTGGAGATGAACTTGTCGAGGCCCATGATGAGTGCTCCGCCACCGGACAGCATGATGCCGCTGTCGATGATGTCAGCCGACAGTTCGGGCGGAGTCAGCTCGAGAGCGGACTTGATGGTTGCAAGAATCTGCTCCAGTGGTTCCTTGAGCGCATCACGAATCTCCTCACTCGTGACTTCGACCGATTTCGGTAGTCCGTTGATGAGGTCTCTGCCACGTACTTCATAGGTCCTCTCGCTCTCAAGCGGGTATGCGGAGCCGATGGCGAGCTTGACTTCTTCCGCTGTCACATCCCCGATGAGCAGGTTGTAGCGCCGGCGGATGTGCGTCGCGATGGCCTCTGTCATCTCGTCGCCTGCAATGCGCAGCGACCTCGATGTAACGATCCCCTTCATCGAGATAACGGCGACCTCGGCCGTACCACCGCCGACGTCGACGATCATTACTCCGCGAGCCTCAGCGACGGGGAGGTCGGCGCCGATGGCCGCCGCCATGGGTTCCTGTATGAGCTTGGCCTCTCTCGCGCCGGCGTTGAGCGCGGCGTCAATGACGGCCTTCATCTCAACCTGGGTGATACCGGACGGGATGCCGACCAGCACGCGAGGACGGGCAAACAGACCTGTTCCAGATGCTTTTCGGATGAAGTATTCGAGGAGCTTCTCGGTTACCGTGAAGTCCGCAATGACACCGTCCCTCAGAGGACGTGTCACGGTAATCGACTGGGGCGTGCGCCCCGCCATCTTCTTGGCGTCGTCGCCGACGGCAAGCACACTGCCGGTTTTGGCATCCGTTGCCACAATAGTAGGCTCGCGGATGACGACACCCTTGTTCTTGACGTAGACGACCGTGTTCGCAGTACCAAGGTCTATTGCCAGGTCTCTTGAGAAAAATGCCACGACTTACCTCCTCACGTCGACGCGCAGCTCATTGCACAGCGCGTAGAAATCATTCATGGTGAAGCCGATGATCGTGTCCATCGGCCCTTCAGTCCGTTCAACAAAACTTGCGGCCAGTCCCTGGATGGCGTATGCACCGGCCTTGTCCCGATATTCGGGATTGCTCAGGTAGGCCTCCCGCTCACCGTCGCTCAGGCGTCTCATGAATACTCGCGCTACCGATAGCCTGACGGCTTCAGTTCTCTCCGGCACAACCACAGCTGCCATGGCCGTGACAACGCGATGTTCCCTTCCCTCGAGCAGTTTAAGCATGGCGCGGGCCTGACCTTCGTCAAGTGGCTTTCCCAGGATTCGGCCGTCGCAGGCAACGACAGTGTCGGCCCCAATGACTAACCCGGCGTCCACATGCTCACTGCCACGCCGCGCCTTCGCCAGTGCATTTTGCGTAGCAGAGTCTTCAGGCGAATCGTCTGTCATGACCTCGTCAGTCTCGGCCGTCACAATCGAAAAAGGTATGCCCCATTCGGCGAGCATGCGAGCCCTGCGCGGTGAGCTCGAAGCCAGGTAGAGGGTCATACGAGCGTCGAGAAGAAGAGAAAGAGAAGTGCAAGCCCGACGGTTCCCA
>JAPLGI010000100.1 GCA_026390245.1 Caldisericota bacterium | reverse complement strand
TGTGACGCCCTCGTGCTGTCAGCCAGCCTTGTTTCCTGGGTGCTCGTACTGGGCGCCGCAGGTGTAGCAGTGCCGGTCATGAACGCAGATGGGACCTCCGCACGATGGGCAGACCCATCGTGTGTTCTCGACGGCCATGAACCGTTCTAAGCCGAGGTCCCGGATGTGGTCCAGGTTCTCGATCATGCTCATGCCGTACCTGGTCCGATAGCGCAGGTCCAGCTGTCGCAGTCTATCGCAGGGGTATGTGGCACAGTCGAAGCAGAAGGTAGCCCCTGCATTCCTCTCGGCGCACACCTTGATGCCGACCTCACAGTGGTTCAGCCTGCGATCTATTGCCAGGCACCCGAGACAGGGGTTCCTGTCCCGCAGGTGCCTGCCACAGACCCCGCAGTTCATGCCGCAGGGTGCCATCATCAGGGCGGGGATGCTGGTCGTACGTTTCGGACTGACATCAGTTGGTGGCAGGCGTTTCAAAGTCCACCTCGACGGTTGACTGCAGCCGGACAACGCTGTTCTTGCTCAGCGTCGCGTTCCACTCGTTGATCACGTCGCGTGCCTTGACGTTGTAGTTGCTGTGGGCATCCTTCACCAGCACGACGTCATATCCCAGTTCGTGGGCACCGTTGCAGGTGGCCTGGACGCAGCCGTGGGTCACGAGGCCGGCTACGACGACAGTGCGCACGTGCAGGGCGTCCAGCTCCGCCTTGAGCGGCGTGTCCTGAAAAGCGTCGCCGTGGTGCTTGCGGATGAAGTTGTCTGACTTCGCGGGGATCAGCGCCGGGTGCAGCTTCCACCCGTCCGTTCCCTCCACCAGCGACTTGTCGGTGGAATGCTGGACCCAGAACACCGGCACCTTCGCCACGTGCGCCTTCTCCTCCAGCAGACGGATGTTCGCCAGCAGCCGTTCCTCGTCGTAGATGGGCAGGGCCTTCGCGAACAGCTCCCTCTGTACGTCGATGATCAGCAGGGCAGGCTTGCCTCCCGTCACGCGCTTCTCCATAGCCGCGGGCGGAGTGTCTTCCTTCTTTGCCGTGGCCCCCTCACCCGACCATGCCCTGGTCCCACCGCTGATGCCGGTCTGTGCCCAGCGATAGTGTGCACCCCCGCATGAGTTGATATCGGCAGCCAGCGTGCTGACGCCCGTCCACGTGCGGCGTCCCGGCATGAACAGCTCGTCCTCGGCCAGCAATCCGATCGCTTCCAGCATGTGCCTGTGCGATGTATCTAACTGGCTTCTGATATCGTCCAGTGCAGCGTACTCCTTCTGAGCCTTGTTCTGTAGTTCCTGCTTGTTGGTTGGCTTTGGCATTGATACCTCCCCACGCAATGTCCACTGTACCTGCTACCGTTTTCTGCAACAGGATACACCGATATGCAGGTTCCTCGCCAGCGATTGATCGATCACTTCGGGTTCAGCAATCAGAAATCGACATCGGCCGTAGCCTTGAGACGGACGATCCCCTGGCTCAGCTCCGTGTTCCAGTAGTCGATGACCAGCTCGCCATTCAGGCCGTTGGTGCTGTGGGCGTCCTTCACAAGCACGACATCATACCCAAGCTCGTGCGCCCCATAGCAGGTGGCCTGCACACAGGCATCCGTGACCAGCCCCACAACCACGACCCTTTCGACTCTCAAGGCGTCGAGTTCAACCTTGAGCAGGGTTTCCTGGAACGCGTTCCCGTGGTGCTTGCGGATGAAGTTGTCTGACTTCAGCGGTAGCAGCGCCGGATGCAGCTGCCAGCCATCCGTCCCCTCCACCAGTACCTTGTCGTCGGAATGCTGGACCCAGAATATGGGGACAGCGGCAGAATGGGCGCGGTCGACCAGTGTGTTGATGTTTCTCAACACTTCATCGGCTCGGTAGACGGGGGTCGGTTCCTCAAACAGTTCCTGCTGAACGTCGATGACCAGCAATGCCGTTCGTGTACCAGATTTCTCCACGTTGCACCCCCACGCACTCAGTAACACAATGGCTACGATCGCGATGGACTGCAGTGCAACGATTGCTGATCTCTTCTTCATGGCATGCCTCCTGTATTCAACATCAGAGTCTGCGTTTGTCGTCATTCGGCAAGTCGCGTGTCGCGTTCACTGCCAAGGTGGCAGGGCAGTTGCCAGGTCTCGAGAAGACATCTACTGGAGCGGAGGTTTCGCAATTCAAGTTCCAAGGCTCACTTCGTGCTGGTCACCCCGAAGTCCACCTCCACTGTCGACTCGAGCCGGACGACACCATCACGGCTCAACCTGTCGTTCCACTCGTTGATCACGTCACGCGCCCTGGCATTGTAGTTGCTGTGGGCGTCCTTCACCAGCACGACGTCGTATCCCAGATCGTGCGCGCCGTTGCAGGTGGCCTGGACACAGTTCTGGCTCAGGAGGCCCGTAACGACCACGCGGCGCACATGCAGAGCATCGAGTTCTGCCTTGAGCGGCGTGTCCTGGAATGCGTTGCTGTGGTGCTTGCGGACAAAGTTGTCCGACTTCAGTGGCATGAGCGCCGGATGGAGCTTCCACCCGTCCGTCCCTTCCACCAGGGTCTTCCAGCTGGCGTGCTGGACGAAGAACACAGGTGCATCTGCCGCATGTGCACGGTCGACCAGCAGATTGATGTTCCGCAGCAGCTGGTCAGCCTGGTAGATTGGCGTCGACTTCTCAAACAGCTCCCTCTGCACGTCGACGACCAACAGCGCGGACTTGCCGGCCGCTCTTGACGGCTGAGCTGTCATGCGCAGGTTCTCAGTGGTGACTGGTTCTGCTTCTGGCGTCTTGCCTCCCGTGTTGTCTGCTCCCCTGCGGATGCCTGTCTGTGCCCAACGGTAGCGAGCTCCGGTGTATGAGTTGATGTACGAGGCCAATGTATTGGAGCCGGTCCACTTGTGGCGGCCGGGCGTGAACAGCTCCTCCTCGGACAGCGAAGCGGCCACGTCCAGCATCTGCCTGTGCGATGTTTCCAGCTGACTCCTGATGTCGTCCAGGGCAGCGTCCTTGTACCGCTCGTAGATCTCCTGATTCAGCGCGGGCAGTTCACTCCAGTTGTACCCTCGTACTGGCAGGGCTGGCTTCTCGCCGCGCAGCCCAGCCTCGTACCATCCCATGAACATCCTCTGCCATTCCAACAGGTGTGCCAGGATGTCCTTGATGGACCAGGCGCCGATGACTGCCGGTCGTACCATCTCGTCCCGCGTAAACGAGGCGACCTGCCGTTCCAGCGCCTCGTACTCCCTCTGAGTTTCATCCAGCAGTTCCTGCTTGTTGGTCGGTTTTGGCATGGATACCTCCTTGCCTGTTGCCCCGTACATCTGTCTCGGCTGTCTCTCATATTTTACACCACATCGGGCTTTCCCCGTCAACGGCAAGCTTGACAATGAGTGAGTGGCAGGGTAGGCTTGATGCACGCGCATGGCGGTCCGCATGGATGACTCGGGGTTCCGCCCCCGCCCTGTATGCAACATGGACCACACTCTCTCTGCGGGAGGAACGAAATGAACGGCACTGACCAGTCCCCGTCACAGGCGACAGCCGACCAGCAAGCAGTTGACCGCCTGCTCCGGACGAGGTGGAGAATCCCGTTTGCCGGGTTCCTGCTGGGCCTCATGGGCGGTCTCTCCTATACGTGGGGTGTCTACATCAACCCGCTCGTGGAGAGGTTCGGCTGGACGACGGCGATGTCAGCGCTCCCGTATTCCGTGTTCATGGTCGTCTTTGCACTGTCCATGGTACCTGCAGGCAGATTGCAGGACAAGTTGGGCCCCAGGCGGGTCGCTTCCGCCGGCGCGATCCTGTTCTTCACCTCGTATGGGCTGGCGGCCCTGGTTGGTCGTCTTCCTCAACTGTGGTGGCTGGTCCTGACCTATGGCCTTGTTGGTGGCACGGCCTGCGCGCTGACGTATTCGAGCGTGTCTCCTCCCGCCCGCAAGTGGTATCCCGACAGGCCAGGGCTTGCTGTCGCAATCGCTGTCATGGGATTTGGGCTCGGAGCGCTGTTCTTCGCTCCGATCAAGGCGGCGATCCTGATTCCCCGACTGGGGATCGAGGGGACCCTCCTGGTCGACGCTGTTATGGCCTCGGTCGTGTCGCTGTTTGCCGCCGCGCTGATGCGCAATCCACCTACGGGATGGGCGCCCCCCGTTTCGCTGGCGAGGAAGGTCGTGGCAGTCCGAAGAGAGGCTTTGCCGGGAGAGGAGCTGCGAAGCCCGGTATTCTGGGTGTTGTGGTCGACCATGGCCCTGGTGGTGGCTGGTGGGCAGCTGAGCATCGGGCTCATCCCATCCTATGGCAAGCTGGTACTGGGCCTTACGCCCACGAAAGCCGCACTGGCAACCTCTGCATTCGCGGCGTTCAACGGGTTTGGCCGACCTGTGGCCGGCTATCTCGGCGACAGGTTTGGAGCTATGCGCGTCATGATTCTCACGTGCATGCTCCAGTCTGTCACCTTCCTGCTGTTCCCCGTCATCGCTGTGAGCCAGCTCACACTGTATTTGGCGGCTGCGTGCCTCGGCTGGGGGTTCGCTGCCACGCTGGCCCTGTTTCCCACGCTGACGTCCATCTGTTTTGGCGTCGAGCACCTTGGAGTCAACTTTGGGTTTGTGTTCACCGCCTTTGCTCTCGGCGCCTTCGCACCGACCGTCGGTTCACTGGTCTATGACGCCACGGGCACCTACACACCAGTGTTCATGGCAGCCGGAGTGCT
>JAPLGI010000222.1 GCA_026390245.1 Caldisericota bacterium | reverse complement strand
GAGGTGACCCTGAAGTAGTCTTCGGATCTGGTCAGACAACCGGGCAAGGCTGTTGCAGCCGGATGGGGAACAACTACAATGAAGTCACCGATGAACAAAACGACACTGATCCGAACCGACGAACTGGAGCGGATCCTGCTGGAAACGACCCCTCGAAAGGCCGTCCAGCGGGCAGTGGATCTCATTGCCCAGTCGATTCCCTCCGCCTCGGTGACCGTCATGGGTGTGGACACCGACCACCGGGTGCATTTTGACGCCGCCAATGGCATCTCCTGGAGTGTTCTGCGCAGAGTCGAAGCCACCTTCAGCCGGGAACTGCCGCGTAACATCATGGGCATCATCCATGACCGTGAGACGTGCTTCATCGACGACATCAGGTCCTATCCTGATTGGAGGGGCCCCGCCAGCGACCTTGTCAGCTACGTCGGATTTCCCATTGTCATCGATCGGCGCGTCGTGAGCATCATCAATGTCCAGACGTCGCGCCGCAGGCTGAATTCCGACGATGTCGATGCCTTGCGGCCCCTCGTCCATCTCATCAGCCTGATCATTGTCCGCTACCTCAAGGAGCAGCAGTCTGCGAAGCGCGAGAACTACCTGGCCCTGCTGCATGAGACCACGCTCGACGGGGTTCGGGCGACAAGCGCGGCGGAATTCATGAACTCCGTCGTCAAGCGTATTGCACGGCGCCTGGGCTATCAGTACATCGCGCTTTTCCTGTACGACGACGAGGCTCAGTCCCTCATCCTGCGGGCGCAGAAGGGCTACTCTGGCGAGTACGACGGGCTCACGCATTCTGTCCACGATCATTTGGGCGTAGCCGTGCGGGCGTTCCGCCTCCGGCGTGTGATCAACGTTGCCGACGCGCGTACCTGCACTTTCTACCTGCACGCCATACCGGGCGGGCTCTCTGACCTTGCTCTTCCGCTGATGGCGGGGGGCAAGGTGATTGGTGTCCTGAACCTTGAAAGCAAGAAGGCAGGGGCGTTTTCCCGCGAGGACATCCGCAACCTGACGCCCCTGGCCGCCGGCGTCGGCTTGATGCTCGCAAGCATGCAGATCAAGCAGCTCTTGCGCGAGCAGGCACTGCTGGACGGTCTCACAGGGGCGCACAACCGCCGTGCCATGGAGAGCATCGTTGTCGAGGAGCTGGAACGCTCCCGACGGCATGATCACGACGTGTCCTTTGTCATGATGGATGTCGACGAGTTCAAGTCGATCAACGACCGGCTGGGTCACGCTGAAGGCGACCGTGTGCTCGAGACGCTAGTTGCGGTCATGCACAAGTCACTGCGCTCGATCGACAAGGTCATCCGCTATGGCGGAGACGAGTTCCTGCTCGTCCTGCCCGAGACCTCTCAGAGGGAGACAGAGCTTGTGCTCGAACGCCTGCGCGTGAACATTGAGACGCAGGTCGTGACCGCCATGGGACCAGTGCACTGTTCCGTGGGTGTTGCCACGGTGCGGGGAGACCCTCAGGGAGGGGACCTGGTGGAACTTGCTGACAAGCGCATGTACCGGGCCAAGGGCAGGCACCGCGCACGACTCGAGGAAGACCCGGGCTACTGAGAACGCGTCAGTCGAGTGGGTAACCGCAGGAAGGAGGGAAGCGAACATGGACATCCTGCCACACGTGATTGAGGGGCAACACGTTTTCCTGGCGCCTGAGCGGCGCGACAACGTTCCACTCTACTGGAAGTGGGCCAACGACCGCGAAGTGACGCGTCTGACGAAAGGGTATGGCCGAGCTCCCAGCCTGGAAGCGATGGAGCTATCGTATGACAAGTCCGTCGCGGGAGACGATGTCCGCCAGTTCGGCATTCACCTGATCTCCACCGGGGACCTTGTCGGACGGTGCGCGCTCAAGAACCTCAACCTCATCGTCGGGAGAGGTGAGGCGAGCATCCTCATCGGAGAGGAGAAGCACCGCGACCATGGGTATGGCACGGAGGCGATGCGCCTTCTCTGCATCGTGGGGTTTGACATGCTGGAACTGCACACGATCTTCCTGACAGTGCTCGCGTGCAATCCGCGCGCGGTCGCGTCGTATCGCAAGCTGGGCTTCAAGGATGCCGGCTGTCTGCGCGAGGCGAGCGCCCGTGACGGCAAGCGCGTCGACATCCTCTACATGGACCTGCTGCGCGGAGAGCTGGTG
>JAPLGI010000152.1 GCA_026390245.1 Caldisericota bacterium | reverse complement strand
CATGTGGGCAGCTTCTTCGACGCGGTCATTGATCTCCGGGTTTGGGATGTTGTGCAGCTTGAGACCAAACGAAATGTTGTCGCGTACCGTCATGTGTGGGTACAGGGCATAGTTCTGAAACACCATGGCGATGTCGCGGGCGGCAGGTGGAACGTCATTGACGACGTCGTCGCCGATGATGACCTTTCCTTCGTCTGCCAGCTCCAGACCGGCAATCATACGCAGAGTCGTCGTCTTGCCACAGCCGGAGGGCCCCAGCAGGACGAGGAATTCCTTGTCCTCGGCCTCGAGTGACACGTTGTTGACGGCGATGACCTTGCCGAAGCGCTTTGTCACGTTCTCCAGAACCACCTTTGCCATTCCTGCCTCCGCTTGCGGATTTGTCCCTGTGCCAGGGAACCGCATTCCTGCGAGAACTTCCGCCAGTCTCGACAGCAGTACCTCTCAACTCGGCAGACCCTTGCATCTCAGTCATTCTAGCCAGCGACCGGCCGTTTGCAACGGAAATGCATGTACGATTCTTCCGACGGCTTCCGAAAAGCACCGGTGCCGGCAAGGTGCTGGTTGGCGAACCATGGCAACTTGCCGGACGCAGACATGCAGCTATAATACAGAGCTTTGTATGGTGTACGATGGACGAGCTCGCAACCGGATTGCATGGAGGAAGCATGTCAGTCAAATTGACATTCTACGGCGCTGTAAACGAGATAGGCGGGAGCAAGACACACCTGGAGTACAATGGCACGAACCTGTTTCTAGATTTCGGCAAGGACTTCTTTGGGGGCTCGGACCACTTCAGTGATCGCCTGAGGCCAGCAAAGTACCTGGAGATTCGTGACTATCTCCGATTTGGAACCCTTCCGCCGATGGCAAGCCTGTATCCGCCGGCACAGTCCCAGTTTCTTCAGCAGGAATTCGGTGCCGCTCTCAATGTGGGCAACGTGGACGGGATCCTGGTCAGCCACGGGCACATCGACCATTTTGGCTTCCTTCCGCTGGTAGACGTCAATGTCCCTCTCTATATGAGCGCGGAGACGCTCGAGGTCCTGCGGTTCTTCGACGAGACAGGTGAGTTCGACCTCCGCATGGACCAGCGCCATGTGACCGTGCTGGAACACGACAAGGTGGTGCACATCGGCAACTGCGAAGTCCTCCCGGTTCGCAGCGACCACGACATCCTGGGCATCCTTGGGTTCATCGTGCGGTGCGGGGCCACATCGGTCATCTACACAGGCGACTATCGAATGCATGGCAGGCACCCGGAGCGGGTGCGCACCTTTATCGAGCTGATGCGCCAGGAGAAGCAGCATGCCAAAACGGTCCTTCTCACCGAGGGGACCAGACTGGGGTTTGGAAGCATCGACCAGCTGACTGAGACTGAGATCCAGGAGCTTGCTACCAGGGCGGTCAGCACTGCTCCGGGACTTGTGCTGACCAACTACTACGTCCTCGATACGGATCGGCTGAAAGTCTTCCTGCGTGTCGCGGAGAAGACGGGACGGACCATGGTCCTGCAGCCGCAGCACCTGCTGATGGCACGGAAGTTCGCCCGTTTCGACAGCGAACTTGAGCGGCTCATGAAGAACGCCGAAGTGTACCTTGCCCGGCGTGGTTCGGGCAGATACCTGGCGCCCGACTACCGGCTGTTCGAGCAGGAGCATCTGGTGACCGCGCTGCGCGCGGTGGACATTGCCGCGGAGCCCGCCAAGTACATGCTGCAGCTGGATTTCACCGATCTTGGTGAGCTCGTGGAGATCAGTCCCGCGCCGCATACGATGTTCATCCAGTCTGGTGGAGAGCCTCTCGGACAGTATGATCCAAACCACACTGTTCTCATGAAGTGGGTCAAGGATTTCAGGCTGGACTTCTACCGCATCGCCACCCCCGGTCACGCGAGTGAACTCGATGTCAGGGACCTGGTCATACGGGCGGACCCCAGTGTCCTGGTTCCCATGCACTCCAAGGCGCCCGAAGCGTTGAACGGGTATATCAAGGACACGATCGCATTGAGGAAAGGCGTAACGTACGAGTTCTAAGGAGCTGACATGAGCGCAACCAGAAAGGCTCGACGCATACGGATTCTGCTCACCAACGACGATGGCATCTTTGCCAACGGCATCAACGCGGTTGGAGCAGCGCTGGCGGCAACCTACGACGTAACGGTCGTCGCCCCGGAGGGCAACCAGAGCGGTTCCAGCCATTCACTTACGCTGGGTGACATCCTGCCAATCCGTGAGGTGAAGATGCCGTGCGGCCTGAAAGGTTTTTCGCTTCGCGGCACACCCACCGACTGTGTCCTGGTGGCTCTCCTCGACGTGATGAAGGACAACCCGCCGGACATAGTGGTCAGTGGCTGCAATCATGGTCCAAACGTTGGAGTGGACGTTCTGTACAGCGGGACCGTCAGTGCCGCTCTCGAGGGACTGCGCCAGGGGCATCCTTCCATTGCGCTCAGCCTGGATATGGAGCATGGTGTCCAGCCACACCACTTCGAGACGGCGGCCGCAGTTCTCATGGAGATCCTGGCCGAACAGCCGTTCTATGCCGATCTTGTCAAAGTGCCCGCCATTCTCAACGTCAACGTTCCCAATGTTCCTCTGAGTGATATCAAGGGGCTCATGATCACCAAGCAGGGGTTCCGAGCCTACGAGAACTTCGTTGAGAAACAGTTCAGCCCACGAGGCCGCGCCTACTACTGGATTGCCGGCAACGCCGGCCCCCATGACGCCAAGGCCGGCAGTGACGGCTATGCACTCATGAATGACTACGTCTCCGTCACGCCGATCAACCTCGACCTGACGTGCGATGAACTGTTGAAGCCGCTTGAGCACCGCAAGGGCCTGGTCGACAAGCGACTGGCCGCCGTCACGGGTGCGCACGGGACGTTTGGGAGGCCGGCAGCCACGACAGTCGCCATCAGGCGAAATGTGAAGTCCCCTGTTGCGACCACCAGCCAGAATAGCCCTTCAAAAGCTCCTCCTGTGGCTTCGAAGGTTGCGACGCACCACAGCGAGCCGGCCTCTGAAATGAAGGCTGCGAGTGCCACAAGAGTTGAGAAGAAGATCAAACGTTGATCCAGAGCCTTCTTCAGATGCTCACATAGTGAGGGCGACAAGCGGGGTCGATGCTATTGACAAGAGAATCGACCCCACTATAGTTGTTGCGAAGTTCATTTTGCTTCATGGGAGACAACTGCGTGAACACAGATAGAAGAATGGTTCTCTCGTACGAAGACCGCGAGTCTGTCGACGAACCACCCCCACTCCGCAAGTGGCGCAGAAGGGGGCTGCACGCACGTTCCCTTTTCACTGGCAATAGCCCTGCAGCACTGATTCTCCTCACCGATGAGCGGCGGCTTCAGCCGTTCTCCACACTCCTCGGCGATGGTCGGTCCGGATAGTCATGAGCAAAACTTCACTCATCACCGCCCATCCAACAACGAGGAGAACGTATCATGCGCATAGGTATTACCTACAATCTGTCTACTGAAGCCACCGCTGTAGAAGGAATTCCATCCGACAGGGCGGACGAGTTCGATTCCCTGGAGACAGTCCAGAATATTGAGAACGGCATTGTCGCGGCCGGGCATGAACCGGTGCGGCTTGGATTCGGTCTGGACGCCATTGCTCGCCTGAAGCGCCAGCCGGTGGATCTGGTGTTCAACATCGCCGAGGGCCTGTACGGTCGGGCGCGTGAGTCGCAGATGCCAGCCATCCTGGATATGATGGGCATTCCATACACATTCTCCGACACGCTGGCATTGTCTCTGGCTCTCGACAAGGCGATCACCAAACAAATCCTGATGCAGGAGGGCATCAACACGCCGGCTTTCTGGTCGGTGGACAATCCTGTTCAGATCGAGTCCATGATCCAAAGCGGCTCGCCCAGGTATCCGCTGTTCGTCAAGCCGTCTCGGGAGGGCTCGAGCATGGGCATCAACGACAATTCACGGGTCACGTGTGACGACGAACTGCGCAATCAGGTGGGAGAACTGCTGGCAGCGTATCCCGGTTCGAGCGTCCTTATTGAGGAGTTTCTGCCCGGGCGTGAAGTGACCGTTGGCGTCATCGGCAACCGCGAGCCTGAGGTTCTGGGCGTGATGTCGTTCAGGCTGCTGGGCGGGAGCGAAAGGGATTTCTTCTACACGCCGGAGATCAAGCACCACTGGGAGAAATACCTTGTTCCCGAGTGTCCCGCGGACCTCACAGCCGACGAATATCAGAAAGTACGTGACCTGGCAATAAGGGTCTTCAAGGCGCTGCACTGTCGTGACTGTGCCCGTATCGACATGCGATTCGACGCAAACGGCGAACCATCGTTCAT
>JAPLGI010000034.1 GCA_026390245.1 Caldisericota bacterium | reverse complement strand
GTGTGACGACCTCCAGCTGAGGCTGCTCAAGCAGGCGGACACGGCCGGTGGCCACGCTGGTCCCGGCAAGCCGGCGTTTGCCGACATTGTGATGGTCGCTGCCTATGCCCTGTTCGGAGCACATGGGATGGAAGATGCCGTCCTGACAAGCAGTATGAGCTGGATCGCGGAACACTGGCTGCGCGATGGCCTCATTGCAGATCCCTGTCTTGGTTCGCTTGGCGATGTCCGTCTTTCGCTCCTGTTTGCAAAGGCTCTGGTCCTGCGCCGCGAGAGTGGAGCATATGGGCTGATACAGGAGGGGCTTGAGCAGCTCGGAGTGTCTGATGCTCTTCCCGACTACGTCGACCTGCACACCAGGAGGGCTCTCGCCGGGCCCCGCCACAGCGTGGTCGCCACCGCGCTTGCTTTCGAGCTTCTGACGAGCATCATCTTCGTCGAGCGGGGCACATACCTGAGCATTATTCCGGTGCCGACGCCAGAGCTGTTTGCTGGAGACGGCATCGACGTGCACGGTCTGCAGTCGACGTTTGGTGAGCTTTCCATACGCATGCAGCGCCTGGGTGACAAGGTCCGGTTCAGCATGCGGTCGGATTTCCTGCGTGGCGTCAGTGCCATCGAGTTCAATTTCCCCTGGGAGATCAGGGAACTCGTCGCGCGCAAGGGAACGGTCAAGTACGTGACTGGAGGGACCATTGTGATGGAGCCGGCGGACCTGATCGAAGGCGAGGCTGTCGCGGCAAATCCTGGACCATCGTAGCGGGTTCGCCGCCGGGAGTCATGTGAAAAAGCGCCAGGCGTCAGCCTGGCGCTTGTGCATTCACAGGAAGATGGATGGGCTACTTCTTGCTGACTGTCAGTCCGAAGTGCTTCATGGTCACCAGTTTGCGGTTCCAGTTCTTCTCGACCTTGACGCGCAAATCGAGCTCGACGCGTTCGCCCAGGAAGTGGACGAGGTTCTTGCGGGCGACTTCCTTGATGGTCGCGATAAGTTCGCCGCCCTTGCCAATAATCATGCCCTTCTGGGAGTCTTTGGCAACATAGACGCTGACCATTGCGCGAATGCCCTTTGCGGACTCCGTGATATCGTCGGTGACGACCGCAGTCGAATAGGGGAGCTCGTCCTGCAGACGGGAGAACAGCTGTTCACGCACCGTGTCCGCCACGATGAGCTCAATCGGGTGGGACGTCAGGGTCTTGTCGTCGAAATAGGGCTCGCCGACTGGCATTGCGTCGATGGTCGCCTTCACGAGCGGCGGAACGCCAGCGCCCGTCGCTGCCGAAACGTGGAAGACAGCCGTCGGATGCAGCTTCTCAACGAAGGGGGCGGCCACCATCTCATGGCGCTTGGCCGTGTCCAGGTCCATCTTGTTGACGACGAGGAAGATCGGTTTGTCGAGCTTGGTGACGATGGCGATCATCTCCTCATACTCGGCGTCGGGATAAGCCGACTGGTCGATGACAAAGTAGACAACCTCGATGTCCTCCAGCGACTGCAGCGCCGTGTCGACAAGGTACTTGTTGAGCTTGCTCTTGCTCACCTTGTGGTATCCGGGCGTGTCGACGAAACAGACCTGTGCGTCCTTCTTGTTGAGGACGCCAAGTATGTTGTACCACGTCGTCTGCTGCTTGGGCGACACGATGGATAGCTTGGTGCCAAGGATAGTATTCATCAGCGAAGACTTGCCAACGCTGGGCTTGCCAAAAATCGATACGAATCCGCTCTTCATAATGAGAGTGTATAGGCTTTTGCGCCCCACACAAACACGTGTACAATGAATGCCATACTATCTCATTGGAGGTTTCCCCATGCTGATCCAGGTGGCTATGAACAATATCGAAAGTGTTGAGCAAGGCGAAGAGATTCTCAAGAAGTGGCACTACCACCTTGACGAGGACCAGTCCCACGTCGTCATGGAACGTGACGCTCTTGGTGTCACCATTCGCATTTCAGGGTTCCATCCGTGGGCCGATGAGATGGAAGAGGATGGCGCAGAGTGCTCATGTGGTGGTGACGGCGACAATTGCGAGTGCAACGGCAATTGTGGCAAGAACGCAGAGGATGCGACAACTGGCCAGGACGAAGAAATCGGGGACGAGCAAACCAGGGACGACGAGGGTGATGACGATGTAGAGGAGTCGGAGGTCATCTATCTCGGCCAGGCTCTGTTTGTGCCGGTCGAGGACCAGGCGCGTGTTCTGGCAACTGAACTGCTGGACGACGACTACATCGGGACCGCATCCGTTTCTGTGAAGGATATCGAGCTCACGGATACCGACGCGTTCCGGGCGCTGCCCGCGGACACGAAGGATGCGGTCATTGCGGCCATCGAGGAACTCGGCGACGCCGAGACCTACCTCTCGTTGTACGAGGTCATGGGGCTCAAGGACTAAGGACATCGTTTGTCGATGAGTATTCTCTCGGCAATAGCCGCGTCAGTCGCCGCCCCTGAGGGGGCGGCTGTGCGTTTTGTGCTGAGGTTCCCTCTGAGTGCTACGGTCAACGCCATCGCTGTCGTGGTTGGCAGCGTGCTGGGCATGATGGCCGGCAAGTTTCTCAAGGAGGACACACGCGACGCCATCTTCATCGCAAATGGGCTGGCGACCGCTTCCATCGGGGCCGGCATGGCTCTCAAGACAGGCAATGCCGTCATCATGGTCATGGCAATCGTCAGCGGCGTCGTCACGGTAGAGCTCCTGCGGCTCGATGACCGGATCAACGCTGCAGCTGAGCGCTTCCAGGCGCGACTCCACGTGGCGTCGGGAAGCCGGTGGGCAGAAGGGTTTGTGACTGCTTCCCTCATCTACTGCATTGGGCCCATGACGATCATTGGCTCCATCCAGGAAGGGATGACCGGCAACGGCACACTCATCTACACGAAGTCCATCCTCGACCTGGTCATCAGCATCTCGCTTGCCGCGGCGCTGGGCAGCGGTGTGGCGTTCAGTGCCATTGCGGTGTTTGTCGTGCAGGGAAGCCTGACCCTGCTGGGTTCCGCCCTTGGGTTCCTCATGCAGCCCTACATCCTCAACGAGTTGACGGCTACGGGAGGGCTGATGGTGATCGCCATCGGCATCAACCTGCTGGGGCTGAAGAAGATCAAGCTGGCCAACTTTCTCCCCGGCCTGGTGTTCGCCGTCCTGTATGCTCTCCTCTTTCACGCCCTGAAGCTCGTCTGACACCGTCTCTTCCGTCGGGGAGACTCCCCAGGCCCGTCCACGATACATGGCTCTCCATAACAGGAGAGCAGGGCACCCCCCTGCCAAGGAGGAACGACATGGACGAACTTGTCAAGCTGATCAGCAACATCGGTTTCCCCATCGCTATCTCTGTGTACCTGCTGACGGTCTTTGGAGGGAAGCTGGACCGGATGCAGACGAGCCTGGACCGCCTGGCCGACGTCATCGAGACGGCTCTGCGCATCAACGGTTCGGCAGTCACGCCCTGATGCGGTCCCTCACGTACCTCATCCTGCACCACAGCGCAACGGATGCGACCCTCGGGACAGGAGACCCCGAGGGCGCCGCATTGTGGGCCGCTATCAGGCGCAATCACCGGAGACACTGGGCCGGAACCGTTCCCGGTTACGTCTGCGATTATCATCTCGCGGTCGGACCAAGCGGCGTCATCTTCATGGGGCAGCCTCTTGCCATGGCCACATTCAACTGTGGCAATGCTCGGCTCAACGCTGTCAGCATAGCCGTGTGCTTTCTGGGCAACTTCCAGGTGTCCCGTATGCCTGCGCCGCAGTACGCAGCCGGTGTGCAGCTGCTGTGCTCGCTGGTGGATCAGTACAGTATCCCGCTCTCCCGCGTCATCCTTCATCGCGAGGTCCCGGACGAGAAGACGGGCATCACTGGCTTCACGGCCTGTCCGGGGCGCTGGTTTCCGTCTGCTGCACTGCGGATGGCCCTCGAGGGCCGTGGAGGTGGTGGCTCCCCCCGGGCTGCCATGGCGAGATAGCCCTGGCATGACGACAAAACCCCCGCTTGTGGCGGGGGTTTTGTCATGTCACAAAGCAGGCTTTCAGGGTTGACGATCAATGTAGATGCGCGGAACGCGCTTCGATACACCAGTGACGATCTCGTAGGAGATGGTATCGGCCATTTCCGCGAGCTGCACTGCGGTGATTGCAAGGCCATCCTGCTCGCCGATCAGCGTCACGGGGTCGCCCGGTACGGCAGCCGGCACATCAGTCACATCGATAGCGACGACATCCATGCTCACGCGGCCCACGATGGGGGCGAATTGCCCCCGCACGATGACACTCGCCTTGTTTGACAAGCTGCGCGGGTAGCCGTCGGCATAGCCGATGGGGATGAGGCCCATGCGCGTCGGCCGTTCAGTGACAAACGTCCTTCCATACCCTATGCCATGCCCTGCCGGCAGGTCCTTGACGACCTCGAGCCTTGTGCGCAGGGAAAGGGATGGCTTCACGGCACAGGCCTGGGCGAGTGAGGCAACAGGCGGCAGTCCGTAGAGCAGGATGCCTGGGCGTACACCGTCCAGGGGGGGCGCATGAACCGTAAAGATGCCGGCGGAGTTGGCAAGGTGCACCATTGCCGGCCGGAGTCCGCCTGCGCGGACGTCGCGCACGATGTCCGCAAAGCATTCCGTCTGTCTGGCGGTGAAGTCCAGGTCGGACTCGGCGGAGGCCAGATGGGAATAGAGACCGACGATGTCGACATTCGGAAGAGCGAAGCTCCGCATGATCTGCCCGGTGGCGGTGTCTGCCGGGACACCCGCCCGCCCCATGCCGGTATCGATCTTGTAGTGCAGGCGGACCCTCCCGGAACCTGCCGCCGACGCGTACATCGCCGTCGTCGCATGAGCGTCGGTTGTCAGCGTCACGTTGTTGCTGACGGCAAAGGGGACAAAGTCAGGCGGCGCATGCCCCAGGACAAGAATCTCCGTCATGATGCCGGCCTCACGGAGTTCGACGGCTTCGTCGGGCGTCGCCACCGCCAGAAGCGGCACCTGCTCCTGCTCCAGCACTGCCGCAACGCGCGCCGCGCCGTGGCCGTAGGCGTCGGCCTTCACAACACCGATGACCTGTGTCCTCAGCGGGATGCAAGCCCGGATGGCCCGCAGGTTTTCACGGATTGCTCCCAGATCGATCTCTGCCACGGTAGGTCGATACATCGTCCTCGTTTCCTCCAGAACCATCTGTCTCGTTTTCCACGCTGATGCCATGGTATCGATGCCCGGCGTCACGTCAAGCGCACTTGGTCAGACGCCGCGTTCACATATACTATCCCTATTCCAGGAGGAACGCATGCTGACAGTACTCATGACTGGATTCGAACCCTTTGGCGGTGAAGTGGTTAACCCGTCATGGGAAGCCGTCCGTCGGCTCCGGGAAGACATCGGAGATGTGCGCGTCGTGAGGCTGCTGGTGCCTACAACCTATGCAGGCAGCATCGAGACAGTCACAGAAGCCATCGACCGGCTTCATCCGGCTGCTGTCGTGATGGTCGGCCAGGCGGGGGGCAGGGCCGAACTGAGCATTGAGCGCGTGGCGGTCAACTGCGACGACGCACAGGCTCCCGACAACGCTGGCGAGCTTCACGAGGATATCCCTGTCGTCGTACAGGGCCCGACGGCGTACCTGGCCACGCTGCCCGTGAAGCAGATCGTTGCCGGACTTCGCAGTGCCGGGTTCCCGGCCGCGGTCAGCAACACCGCCGGCCTGTTCGTCTGCAACCACTTGTTCTACGGCGTTCTGCATCACATTGCCACCCACGATCTCAATACCCAGGCTGGGTTCGTCCACGTGCCATTCCTGCCCGGCCAGGTGGCGGACAAGGCCGGGACACCCTCTATGTCGCTGGAGACAATCGTGGCCGGGCTTGACCGTATCGTTGCCATCCTGACGTCAAGTGCACGCCCGTAGCAGAGTGGCATCGAGAGGCGAGCGGTAAAGACGCTGGCCAAAGGGGGAGTCATGAAGAAGAATCGGAAGCTGCTGTGCGCAACACTCATCGTTATCCTGGCTGCATTTCTCCTGGCAAGTCCGGTGGACGCCTGGAACAGCCACGGCGCCTGCACAAAGCTGATCATCAGTGATCAGGAGTGGCTGAAAGCGTATGAGAATATCGCCGTGACACCGTGGACCTACGAAGACGTGGACACGGCAGCAGTCGGTCCCAACTTCGTCCTGCAATACATCGAGGGCAAGCCGGGGACCGTGACCAGCGCCGCCGCCATCCTGACCAACTATGCGGATGAGCCGGACTGGAAGCTGGACCAGGACCTCGATCTCAGTCCGCTGCAGGCACTGACGGGCGGCTCACAGGGCTGGCGACATCAGTACTATGGCCTGGGGTGGCTTCGCTTCGGCGTTGCACCGTCGCGCGCGCAGTACTTCTTCGACCTGGCAGGCAAGGCAGACGAAAAGGGCGACCTCTACTGGACCTTCCGCTACCTTGCGCGGGCGATGCATTACGTCCAGGACACCACCCAGCCGTACCACGGGGTCCCTGCGCCCGCAGGTCTCATCTTCAAGGGGATCGGCAGCTTCAGCACGCTCATGGGGTCGGCGACCAATCATCACTACAACCTCGAGGAGGACCAGGGTGCCATGGTTGCGCGCAGCAGTCCGGTATTCGTCGACACTCTGCGGACTTCCGCTCCACTGGACACCACGACAGCGACTTCACCAAGCTGGCTGTGCCGCCACGGCGCCTATCTGGGCCGACCCCTGGTGCGCAAGCTATGGCCATTGGAGACCACGTTCTTTGGAGACAGTCTCAACAGCAAGGACAGCTGGCTGTTCGACGAAAGCGGCTTGCACGTTGCT
>JAPLGI010000052.1 GCA_026390245.1 Caldisericota bacterium | reverse complement strand
GGCTCCAGGCGGTATGTTCTCCTGGCAGAATACGGAGATCGCACTCCGCGATGGCCTCCCTGTCGGCCTTATCACTGCCTACAGTGTGGCATCGAAAGCGGGTAGCTCTGCCTGGCTGGCGCGAGCTTCTGGGCAACTTGGGGCCCACGCGCTCGTGCTCCTTGCCTGGCGTGGCGTGGTCGTGGCCAGAGCGCTGCAGCGCAACCTGCCCGGCAGCTGGTTCATCGCGTTCGTGGGTGTAGACCGGCCGCACCAGTCTCATGGCATCGGTTCGTCTCTCATCGAGAGGTCCGTAGAGAGGGCCCGCACGTCCGGGTGTTCCTGTGTCGAGCTGGATGTCGACGTCGACAACCCGCGCGCCCAGCTGCTGTACGAGCGGCTCGGATTCCGCGTCCAACCTGCCGAGCGGCGCAGGACATCCTCCATCATGGTCGAGACGCGGCGAATGGTCCTGCAGCTGCAGGTGTGAGTCATACGGCTGTGCACAGCCCGTCGACCCAGAAATCTTGAGACTGCGGGGACTTACAGACAAGGACAGGACTGGATTCCCACATATACCGAGAGAGCCCCTCAGAACGCCCCTCGCATTGAGAAGAAATGCTCAGGGGTATTGAAAAGAAATACTCGGGGGGGAATGACGGCTTGGAGATCTGGCCTGGGCTCGCGTCTTGTCTTGACTTGTGAAGAACATGTGAATATCTTGATGAGAAGAAAGCGTGTCATCTGCGTCGTATATGTGAAGGCACTGACATGGTACCACTGTGGTACGGGGCAGGCAAGAGAGGCGAGGGAGATACGGGCATGGCACTGATAACGCTGGTCTATCCTGACTACACGACGACGCGGCTCTACAGCTACCCACGGAGAATGAGGGTGGACCGTGGGGGCTGGTATGCCGACGGGCTGGCTGCCCTTTCCGCGACGCTCAAACAGGCCGGCCATACAGTGAGTCTCCTGCATGTGACCCAGCCACCGACGCGGGAGGACTTCGCCGCGCGTCTGACTGCTACCCATCCCGACGTCGTCGGGTTCTCTGTACGCACCAGCGCGTTCCCATCGGTCAGCGAGTGGACCGCCTGGGCGAAGGATGCCATCCATGCACCGGTCGTCTGGGGCGGATATCATGCCTCGCTCGCGCCCGAGCAGTGCATGAATGTCCCGGGCGTAGATGCCACCCTCCAGGGCGATGGCGATCTGGTGCTGCCCCAGCTGGTGGACGCATGGATCACCGGCAGGACTCCGCAGGGCATTCCCGGCGTCTGGTGGCATGACGGACAGGAAGTCCGCCACGAACCGGTTGGTCCCCTGGTGGCGAACCTCGACGAACTCCCGATCCCCGATTTTGGCCTGTTTGACCGCAGCCGGCTTATCGCCACCCGCACCCACACGGCACTCGCCATGCTGTCGCGCGGGTGTCCCTATGGCTGCACCTATTGCACGAATCAGGCCTTTCGCTCACTGTACCCCAATGCGAAGGACTATCACCGGTCGCGCACGCCGGAGGGCGCCATCGCCTACATCCAGGCGCTGCGCACCTGGTACCCCGAGGTCCGCGAGCTGCGATTTCTGGACAACGTCTTCGGCATCTCCACAGACTGGCTTGCCCGGTTTGGAGAGCTGTACAAGCGCGAGGTTGGCCTCCCGTTCGCTTGCGATCACCGCGCCGAACTGCTGACTCAGGATACCGTCCAACTACTGGCCGACATGGGCTGCACACAGGTCTATCTGGGCATCGAGTCAGGTGACGAAGCTCTGCGCCGCCGAGCCCTGGGCCGCACGATGAGCAACGAGCTCCTCGTCCAGGTGAACGATCGGCTGCACGCTGCCGGCATCCGTGTCTTTGCGTACAACATGGTGGGACTGCCGGGCGAAACACGCGCCACAGCCCTCCTGACCCCCAAGCTGAATGCACAGGCACACGTGGACGATGCCTGCGTCAGCGTCTTCTCACCCTACCCTTCCACGGTCCTGTATAACGTCAGCATCAAGGACGGAACTGTCGCGGAACCCATCGACTACTCACGCCTCACCTTCCTCGACCAGCCCGGGTTCCACAGTGACGAGGTGGCGTACATGGCCCTGTCCTTCAACACGCTGCGCCGGTGGTACCGGCGACACGGCGCAGACTCTGGCATGGGTCGCTGGGCGGACCGCCTTGTTCTCTCCTCACACCTTCCCATGCGCGCCATCATTGCCGTCACCGAACATTGGGAAGGAGACCGGGAGATGATGAAGTCCTTCCTGCGCAACCGTGCGCCCGGCGTTTTCCTGTTCTTCAAGCGTCTGCTTGTTGGACGCGTCACCTCTGCACCACACGCCATCGCCCACGGCCATCAGGAAGGACCGCCCCACTCCTGATGTCTTCTCTGTGGACTTCGGCCATCCTGGAACCATCAGCCTTGCCCAGTTGCGCTGCGCGCGTAGACTGAGAGTCCAGGAGGCAACACCATGGCCACAGAGATGATCAAACTGCACATAGAAGAGACTGGCGAAGATGTCCTGTACCCGCGAGGGGTACGACTGGACTCGCTGGCAAAAGAATACGCGGCATATCACACGTCGCGTATCATGGCAGCACGCGTCAACAATGACATCCGTGAGCTGTTCAAGACACTGAACTACGACGCTACCATTCGCTTCATTGATGTGACGACGGAAGACGGCGCACTCATCTATCATCGCGGACTCGTGTTCATCCTGTACGCCGCGGCACGCGAGCTGTTTCCCGACCGGAGGCTCCGGGTCCTGCATTCGCTTGGCCACGGCCTCTTCTGCGACTTTCGGGAGACGCGCGCGACCGATGACGAGATCCTCCGAATCAAGCAGCGCATGCGCGAACTCATCAACGAGAACCTGGACTACCAGAAGAAGGAACTGTACAAGTGGGATGCTCTGAAGCTGCTGAACGATATGGGGATGCATGACAAGGCCGAACTGCTCCGCTACCGAAGCAAGTCCACGGTAAACATCTATTACCTGGGCAAGCACCCCAACTACTTCTACGGCTTCATGCCGTGCAGTACGGGCGACACGCCGCTCTTCGACCTCATCCCCTATCGCACCGGCATGGTGCTTGTCTTCCCTGGCATCACGAGCCCCAACGCCCTGCCGGACTACGTCCCTCAGACCAAGCTGGCCGATATCTTTGACGAGGCCGAAGAGTGGGGGCGCATCATCGGCGTCGAAACAGCAGGAGACCTGAACGAGGTCGTCGCCCGTGGTGGAACCCGTGAGCTCATCATGGTGAGCGAGATGCTGCATGAGAAGAAGATCGCGCAGCTGGCCGACCGCGTTACCGCCTCGGGAGCGCACCTGATCCTCATCGCCGGCCCGTCGTCGTCGGGCAAGACGACAGTCAGCAAGCGGCTGGCCCTGCAGCTCCGGGTCAACGGCTTCGACCCTCATGCTGTCTCGCTGGACGACTACTTCGTTGACCGCGACAAGACCCCCATTGGAGCCGATGGCAAGCCCGATTTCGAATGCCTGGAATCACTCAACACAGCGAGGTTCAACAGCGACCTCAATCGGATCCTGGCAGGGGAAACCGTCACGCTGCCACGGTACAGCTTCAAGGTTGGGACCTCCTCTGAAACTGGCGATACGATCGTGCCCAACGACCGCACCGTTCTCGTCGTCGAGGGTATCCACGGCCTGAACCCGCTGTTGACGGCTCAGGTGCCGGATGGGGCCAAGTTCCGCATCTACGTCTCGGCTCTCACGTTCCTCAACCTGGACGCCGACAACCGCATTCCAACGACTGACGTGCGCATCCTGCGGCGTATGGTGCGAGACCACAACTTCCGAGGGTACTCGGCCCTGCAGACCCTGCAGATCTGGCATTCGGTCCGCATGGGCGAAGAGCGCCACATCTTCCC
>JAPLGI010000159.1 GCA_026390245.1 Caldisericota bacterium | reverse complement strand
CAGAGCCACGGTGGCGACGAGAAGCAGAACAAGCATGGTGCATGAGAATCTGCGCATAGGAAACCTCCTAGGATGGGATCGACAGTCCGCGCGAGACCACGGACTTCTGAACGAACGCAAGCAGCACATCAGACAGAATGGCAATCGATGCGACAAGCAGCGTCCCGGCGATGATCATGTCGGGACGTACGACGCTGAGACCGATGAAGATGATGTCACCGAGCCCGCCCGCCCCGATGACCGAGGCGACTGTGGCGGTCGAGACGTCGATGGTGACCGTCGTTCGCAGACCCGCCATGATGGATTGGGACGCCAGCGGCAACTCGACCCGTAGCAGCACCTGGAGGGGGGTCATGCCCATCCCGCTGGCTGCTTCGCGGATGTCCGCTGGCACAAGCAGGAGCGCTGAGGACACATTGAACAGAATTGGAACGACACCATAGATGGACAAGGCAATGATGGCTGTGCGCGGGCCAATGCCCGTGTAGACGAACATGAGAGCCATGACAGCCACACTCGGGACAGCCTGCGCTGCTCCAGTAATCCCGATGATCGCCCGTCCAATCTTCTGCAGTCGCGGCCGACTGACAACAATGCCCAGACCAAGCCCAACAACCAGAGACAGGACAACCGCGACTCCAACCATGCCAAGATGCTGCATGATCCTGGTGGTGACGTCAGGCCAGTTCCTGCCCAGATACTGGAATGCGTTCAACGGGCGACCTTCGCCATGATCTCGGCGACCATTGGAACACTCAGCGTTCCCAGGATCGTGCCGTCCGGGCTCTGGACGACAGCACGCTTCCGGCCCGACTCAAGAAGAGTGGTGACGGCCTCGAGCAGCGTGGCGTTTCCACTCACAGTCTCAAACCGGCACACCGCCTCCTGGGGATCCTCACACGTGACCAGCAGTCCCTTCTCAACGTACCCCGAGATAGCATCTCCATCCTTGAGGATAATGAGCGGGGCCTCCGAATCCACCCCGGAGCGGTACATTTCCTCCGTCGTCATGACGGTGAAGGCAGTATCTACATAATGCGCTGCTCGATACCGCAACAGCTGTTCTGTTGAACGCGTCGCACCCAGCAACTCCTCGACGAACGCATCGGCCGGGTTCTCCAGGAGGACGCGCGTGGCATCCATTTGCACCAGGCGTCCGTCCCGCATGATGGCAACGTGGTCTCCCAGCTTGACCGCCTCGCCAATGTCGTGGGTCACAAAGACGACGGTGCGCTTCAGTTCGCTCTGCAGCCTCAGGAAGAAGTCCTGGAGACTGCGCCGGTTGATAGGGTCGATTGCGCCAAACGGCTCGTCCATCAGCAAAACGCGGGGATCTGCTGCAAGAGCCCGGGCAACGCCGACGCGCTGGCGCTCTCCCCCTGACAGCTCTCGCGGGTACCGCCGCAGGTACACCGAAGGGTCAAGATTGACAAGTTCCAGCAGTTCCCCCACCCGCCGCCGGATACGGGCTCTGTCCCAGTCCAGCAGGCTGGGCACCACTCCGATGTTGCCCTCAACCGTGAAATGTGGAAACAGCCCTACGTCCTGGATGACGTACCCGATGCTGCGCCGCAGGTCGATAGGGTCCATGCTGTGGACACTGCGTCCGTCGATACGGATGTCCCCATCTGTCGGCTCGATCAATCGGTTGATCATCTTGAGCGTCGTGGTCTTTCCACACCCCGAGGGTCCGAGCAGGATCGTGATGGCGTTGTCCGGAATCGTCAGCGAGAGCCGATCGACAGATGTCTTGTCCCCATATCGCTTCGTGACCGCATCAAGCTCAATCATCCCGCGTGCTCCCCTCTTCGACGTTTGCCCGGCGTCATGGCTTCTTCTGCCAGCAGCAGCCCACCATTCACAAGCAGTCCAAGCAGTGTGATCACCATCGTTCCCGCGATCACCATGGACCGGTTGGCCCGGGCGATTCCCTCAAAGATGAAGTAGCCGAGCCCGCCCCCGCCGATGAGTGTTGCGATCGTCGCCATTCCTACGCCCATGACGGCCGCGTTTCGAATTCCGGCCATGATCAGCGGAAGGGCAAGAGGCAGCTTGAC
>JAPLGI010000173.1 GCA_026390245.1 Caldisericota bacterium | reverse complement strand
TTAACTCTCGACATCGTGAGCCTCCATTAACCCTTGAGATACGGCACAAGTCTCTTCATGTTGCGAGCATCTGCGCCCTGAAGAACACGCTTCTTCAGCATCAGTTTCTTCTTCGCCATGGTCCTCTTGCCAAGCTTGTGGCCATGGTTGGCGCCATACGCCTGTATCTTGCCGGTACCGGTGATCTTGAACCTCTTGGCTGCTCCCCTGCATGTCCTGATCTTGGTCACTTTGTTCTTGATAGCCATGTTCTACTCCTTTCCGGGTCCTTTCATCTTGGCGAGAACTTCCTTGGACGGTTCCATCATCATCGACATATTGCGGCCCTGCATCCTGGGCTCCTGAGTGACTGTGCCATAATCGGCAAGGTCAGTGGCAACCCTTTTGAGCAGTGCACGCCCCTGGTCCGGAAAAGCCATCTCGCGACCGCGGAACATGATCGTCACACGAACGCGGTTTCCGGCTGACAGGAATTCCTTGAGGTGCTGGTTCTTCACGGTCAGATCGCCAACATCGATGCGCAGTCGGTATTTCATTTCTTTCATCTCGACTGTGACCTGTTTCTTCCTGGCTTCCTTCTGCCGTTTCATCTGCTCGTACTGGTACTTTCCAAGGTCCATAATCTTGCAAACTGGTGGAGTGGCGTTGGGCGCCACGACGATCAGGTCGAGCCCCTTCGAGTACGCGAGTTCAAGAGCCGCCTCAGACGTCAACAGGCCCAGCTGGCCGTTGTTCTCGTCAATGACGCGGACTTCTTTCCAGCGGACTCTCTCGTTGTAGATCAGATCTGAATCCCTGTTGATTCCACACCTCCAAAAAGAAAAATGGCGGCCGCTGTAAAACGGCCGCCATATAGTTCAACGAGCATATTGGCGAACTCAAGGACCTCTTTGCCCAAGGCTGGAGGTAGAAGCCTCACCGGCTTCGTTTTACAGTGGCTCGACTCTAATGAGCCTCCACGAGTATAGCAACCTTCCCGTGTAAAGCAACTAGGCGAAAATGACCTTGCTCTTGATCTCCTCGAGCAGACGCTCGATGAACTGGTCAACGGCCATGACCCCAAGATCGCCTTCGTGACGCATGCGCACCGCCACGGAGTCTACTGCGGCTTCTTTGGCGCCTATCACGGCAATGTACGGGACCTTCTGCATCTCGGCATCGCGGATCTTCGCCTGCATCTTCTCCCTGCGAATATCCACCTTGGCCCGGATGCCGCGCTCGACCAGTCTGGCAGTGATTGCCCTGGCATACTCCTCCTGGACGTCCGTGATGGGGACGACCTCTACCTGCACAGGTGCAAGCCACAGAGGGAATGCTCCGGCGTACTGTTCGATGAGCGTCCCAAAGAAGCGTTCCATCGAACCCAGCACAACCCGGTGCAGCATGATCGGGCGGTGTTCCTTGCCGTCTTCGCCGACGTAGGTGACGTCAAAGCGCTCGGGAAGATTGAAGTCGACCTGGACCGTGGGGCCCTGCCACTCGCGGCCAATGGCGTCGACAAGCTTGACATCGATCTTCGGGCCGTAGAAGACGCCCTCGCCCGCATCGACCTTGTAGTCCAGATGCATTTCCTCAAGAGCCACTCTCAGTGCCTCAGTCGCCATCTGCCATCCTTCGTCCGTCCCGACAGAGTGTTCAGGCCTGGTACTCAGGTAGATATTGTACTTCTTGAACCCGAACGTCTCGATCATGTGACGCGTGAAGTCCAGTACTCCCTTGACCTCATCGTTGAGCTGGTCCGGACGGACGAAGAGGTGAGCGTCGTCCTGGGTGAACCCGCGCACGCGCAGAAGGCCGTGAAGAACACCGGATTTCTCGTAGCGGTACACGGTCCCCAGTTCAGCCCATCGGAGCGGAAGGTCGCGATAACTGCGGACCTGCGACTTGTAGATGAGGATGTGAAAGGGGCAGTTCATCGGCTTGAGCATGTACTGGTCCTCATCCACCTGGATCGGAGAGTACATGTTCTGCTGGTAGAAGCCCCAGTGGCCTGAGGTCTTCCACAGTTCGAGATTCGCTATGTGCGGCGAGTACACGAATTCATAACCACGCTTGATGTGCTCGGCACGCCAGAAGTCCTCGATCTCCTTGCGGACAATGGCTCCCTTGGGGTGCCAGAACACGAGCCCCGGGCCGGCCTGCTCCTGAATGCTGAAGAGGTCCAGCTGCTGTCCCAGCTTGCGATGGTCACGCTTGGCAGCCTCCTCCCGGGCAGTGACAAAACCGACCAGTTCTTCCTTTGACGGGAAAGCAGTGCCATAGATGCGCTGAAGCATCTTGTTCTTCTCGTCCCCTCGCCAATATGCACCTGCGATCGACAGAAGCTTGAAGTGCTTGAGGTAGCTGGTGGAGGGAATGTGCGGTCCACGGCAGAGATCCGTGAATGATCCCTGTGTGTAGAGCGACACGGTGGTGGCGGGGATCTCGGAGAGGATCTCGACCTTGTACTGGTCACCGCGCTCCTTGAAGAACTCGATAGCTTCGGCTATTGGCTTGTCCTGCCTCGCGAAGTGCTCGCTCCGTTCTGTGATCTCGCGCATCTTCTGTTCGATCACGCCGAGATCATCAGGCGACAGCGTCTTGGACATGTCGATGTCATAGTAGAAGCCACTATCAATAGAGGGCCCAATCGCAAGCTTGGCGTCGGGGTAGAGCTCCTTGATCGCCTCAGCCATGATATGGGATGTACTATGCCGAAGGATCTCGAGCCCATCGCCGCTGGAGGTGCTCACAAGCTGGATGTCGTCAGTGGTGGATGGAATCGTCGTCAGGTCTACCAGAAGGCCGCCAATCCTGGCAGCAACGATAGATCGCTTCTGCTGGGGAAAGAGCTTCTGGACAGCCGTGAGGATGGACTCGCCATCAGTGAAGGAGTATTGGGAAGATGCATCGTCGAAGACAATTGTGATATCCATGTCCGCTCCCTGGAAACGCAGATGGTGGGCGATAGAGGAATCGGACCTCTGACCTCCTCGGTGTCAACGAGGCGTTCTACCTCTGAACTAACCGCCCACAAAACCGGACTTGCTGTAGTATACGCAGAACGCGCTCGGCTGCAAGACCTCTCGGTATCGACAGGGTACACACCCCGGCCGAAAAGATGCTGAGCCCTCAGGTCGTCGGTCGAGCAGGCCAGAGCAGATGCCTTGCTGCCAAGCCATATGAGTATACTGTTGGATACATGCAAACGTCAAGTGAGGAGGAATGAAGATGCCATTCAAAGCACAGAAGCACGTTCGACATGTCGTGGATGCCCTCGAGAAGACTTATCCCGTCAGAGGTACAGCGCTTGAGTTCAGCGACCCATGGCAACTTCTCACCGCAACAATTCTCAGTGCCCAATGCACGGATGTCATGGTCAACAAGGTTACTCCGCGACTGTTTGCGGCTTACCCCGATCCATGTGCTCTTGGTCACGCCGACACTGTCGCTGTCGAATTGATCGTCAAGCCAACTGGCTTCTATCACAACAAGGCGAAGGCAATTATCGCCGAGTCACTCGAACTCTGTGAGAAATGGGGAGGCAGGGTGACTCCCGAGATGGGTTTTCTGACGGGCCTCCCCGGCGTCGGGCGCAAGACCGCCAATGTGGTCCTCGCACACGCATTCGGCCAACAAGCAGTTGTCGTCGATACACATGTGAAGCGGCTCGCCTATCGTATCGGACTCAGCGAAAGCCTCGTTCCGGAGAAGGTGGAACAGGACATCATGGCTATTGTTCCCGAGTCTCACTGGAATTCACTCTGCGATGCGCTCATTGCCCACGGCCGGTCGGTATGCGATGCCCGGAAGCCGAAGTGCTCTGCGTGCCCCATTGTCCTTTCCTGTCCAAGGAACGGAGTACAGGAGGCGAAGCCTCCGCGCTGAAACGAGGGAGTTCGGTCCGGGTCGCGTGATCTCGCTCGTAGCGAAACAAGTATTCGCCAAACAGGCCGCAATGAGGCCCAAGAAGGGCCGGCGCACACTGCCTGACAGCGTGAATGTCCACTGAGCTCATCCCGAGCACGTGTCTGAGGCCCCTGTCGACCCATACATCAACAGGGAATGCATCGTCTTGCCCATATGCAAACAGGTCGATGCACGCAGCCACTTTTGGACCAATGCCCGCGAATGTCCGGAAGTAGCTCTGACGCTCCTTCGAGCTCGTCCTGCCCAAGTTGTGCAGGGACGACTCATCGGGAAGTGCTCCGATGAGGTCCGTGAACCATTGAGTGCGGTATCCGAGATGCCAGCCAGCAACGGCCGACGAATTGAGCGAGCGCAATTCCTCAAGGGACGGGAAGAGGTACAGTTCGCTGCCCCCTATCGTGCGACGATTCGACGGAAACTGTCGCGCCATGTTGTCGAGTCGCCTGCCGACCAGGCTCACGGTGGACTGGACCGACAACAGGTAGCCTATGACAGTCTCGAGAATGGGCTGCCTGAGAAGGTGAGTGCCCTGAGAGTAGAGAAACACACTGTGCAAGAGGCCTGCGCGCTGAGGATATCGACGACGGAGAAAGGCTTCTGACTCGTCGGCCGACTCTCTGATGTCATGGGCCAGGTCCAGGAAGTCCACGATTCTCTCGAAACCGCCCTGTTCGGCAGCGAAGTCGACGCAGATCTTCTTCCCCCAGACTTCGAGCCGCATGGCCAGATCTCCAGAGACTCCTTCAACAACCCCGCCCACGCGTCGGAACCGAAAGGCTTGCCCGCAGGTGAGCGTTGCTCCGAGAGCGTAGGGAGCAGGTGGGGTCGTAACCACGCGGTTCAGCCCGGACGCTGTCACGTTTGATAGCACGCCAGAGGCCGCAGCCCCATGCTCGTCTGCCGTGGGGATCAGTGGCCCAGTGGTACGAATCCTGCTTCTGTTCAGTGCTTCTCCCAGCTGCCAAAGGGCGGCGTGAAGACGCCGCGTTCGGTGACGATCCCCGACAGCAATTCGTTGGGTGTCACGTCGAACGACGGGTTGTAGGCGTGAGCGCCCAATGCGGCAATACGCCTGCCAGCA
>JAPLGI010000081.1 GCA_026390245.1 Caldisericota bacterium | reverse complement strand
CGACCGACGTCTTCAGCAAATAGTCTCCGTCGGTCAGGAAGAGATTGCCGTGAACGTCCCGACCGTCCCAGGTGAATCCATGGTCACCCACAAGCAACAGCGACCTTCGGTATATGGTCCCAAGGGTCGTCGTCCCATCCGTCCCCGTGACCGCAGCAACAACCTGCGAGGCAAAGCTGGAACCCTGAGCCTCGTCCCCCTCTTCGACGGCTGGTCGCACGCCACCGTAGCCGATGTTGAACTGGACGTCCATCGTACCACCGGGCGCCGCGAGCGCTGCCGTACTCGTATGCATCCCGCTCAGCTGCTCAGGGACCTCGACGCCCGCGCGCCAGTAGATATAGGGCACGTGCAAGTTTCCGCTGGTCGACTGCAGGGTGATCACGCCCTCGTGCGGCCCGTCCGCGACGGTGGCCGGGTCCACGGTCGTGGTCACCGCAATCTGTGCCGTTCCGCCAGCGGCGACGGTCACGGACGACGGGGCAACGGTTACCTTCACGCCCGTCCGCGCATCCATCGTCCAATCGAACGAGGGCGAGAAGGTCACGCTCTGGCTCGAGAGACTGTGGAGCCTGATCGTCGTCGCAGTGGCAACACTGTCATCGTCGACAAGGATGGCGCCCGTCTGGAACGTCGCCTTCCCGTCGGAGGTGGCTATCCCAGCCACGGCTGGAGCGTCGATGGCGGCCGGTACGTCGACCCGGCCGGCTCCCTGCAGTGTCCACGTGATGATTTCACCATTCTGCCAGTTGCGCAGGACGTCTGACGTGTTCATCAGCACCAGCTTGACCGTCTCAGGAGTCCACTCGGGATGAGCCGCCTTGATCAGCGCAACGGCTCCGGCCACGCCCGGTGATGCCATGGACGTGCCATCCAGCTTGGCATACTCGCCATTCGGAAAGGTCGAGTTCACCGTCACGCCAGGCGCCGACACCTCCGGCTTGAAGTGAAAGTCCTCGGTAGGACCCATCGAGCTGAAGTCGGCAAGTGTCCCCAGGTTGCTCCGCACCTCAAACCGGACAACAAGCCCCCTTGTCGTGAGCATCCTGAGGTCCAGTCCTGCGTCCTGCGTGATGCCGATGCAAGGCACATAGTCCTTGGTCTCGTCACCGGCCGCCACTCTGAGCGTCATTCCAAGGACTCCGGGGCTGTGATTGTAGATGATGACGCCGGCGGCTCCGGCTGCCTGCGCATTGAGGACCTTGTCGCGGAAGTAGATGCCACCCGTCCCGATGGGGCCGCGCTCGACGAGGGCGACCTTGTCCTTGACGTTCACGGCGGCAAAATCCGCCTTCGAGCCGTACCCGGCATCCACGACGCTGTATGTGGAACCTTCCTCGAACGCCGGGGCAATGTCGGCATAGCTGCCCATGATGTTTTCCAGCCCCATCCCGGTCGGCGTCACGACCTCCACGACCGGATACGGGCCGTCGTTGGAGGCCGCTACCGCAATGGCGTTGAGCGCCGTCGCCGGTGAACCGAGAGGCCAGTTGGTCTCAGGGTTGCGCGGGCCGGAATTTCCCGTCGCCGCAACGACCACGACACCGGCCTTGACTGCGTTATTGATGGCCTCGTTCTCGGGAGTATCGGCCGTCCCTCCGGACATGCCCAGGGACATGTTGACCACTGTGCAGCGGTCCCGCACGGAGCGGTCGAGCGCGGCGATGATATCGCCGTCGGCAGCTCCTCCTCCCAGGGAGCTGAAGACCTTGTAGGCGTAGAGCTTCGCCTTCGGCGCGACGCCCTGCACCTTGCCGTCCGCGGCCGCAATGCCGGC
>JAPLGI010000032.1 GCA_026390245.1 Caldisericota bacterium | reverse complement strand
TCAGTATTGGTGGAAAGGCGGTCCCATCGTACGTAGCGTTTACCAAGGACGGGCAGGTACTCGTCGGAGAACCTGCGCGGCGTCAGGCGGCTCTGAACCCCGAAACGACTATTCAAGCAATCAAGCGCAAGATGGGGACAGACTACACCGTCGACATGTTTGGAAAGACCTACACGCCACAACAGATCAGCGGGTTCATCCTTCGAAAGATCAAGAATGATGCGGAAGCTTTTCTTGGGCAGAAGGTGTCCAAGGCGGTCATTACCGTACCCGCTTACTTCAACGATGCACAGCGCCAGGCGACGAAGGATGCCGGCGAAATAGCTGGACTTGAGGTTGTCCGTCTCATCAACGAGCCGACTGCAGCAGCATTCGCCTACGGACTTGACAAGACCGAGGGAGAGCACAAAATCTTGGTTTTCGACCTTGGTGGCGGTACGCTGGACGTGACGATTATGGAGTTCGGAGGAAACGTCTTCACCGTCAAGTCGACGTCGGGTGACACTCAGCTCGGCGGGACGGATATGGACAACGCTCTGCTGAACTATGTTGCCGATGACTTCCACAGCCAGAACGGCATTGATCTGCGTGTCGACAAAATGGCCATGCAGCGCCTTCGTGAGGGCGTAGAAAAGGCCAAGGTCGAACTTTCGACGACCTTCGAGACGACGATCAATTTGCCATTCATCACAGCGGACGCGAGCGGCCCAAAGCACCTGGTCATGCCCATAACTCGTGCCAAGCTCGAGTCACTGGTCCAGCCTATCATCGACAGATGCCGTGAGCCGGTTAACCGTGCCGTCACCGATGCCGGTCTTACGCCCCAGCAGATCGACAATATCATCCTCGTTGGTGGTCCGACCAGGATGCCAATTGTCCAGAAGTTTGTCGAGAGCTACTTTAGCAAGACTCCTGAGCGAGGCGTCGATCCGATGGAGTGCGTCGCAATGGGTGCGGCGATCCAGGGCGGAATTATGGGTGGCGAAATCAAGAGCGGGATGGTCCTGGTGGACGTCACCCCCCTCACGCTCGGCATCGAAACGCTCGGCGGCGTCTTCACGGAGATGATCAAGCGCAACACTGCCGTGCCTATCTCCAAAACCCAGACTTTCACCACAGCAAGTGACAGTCAGACTCAGGTCGAGATCCATGTCCTGCAGGGCGAGCGGCCGATGGCAAAAGACAACATGTCACTGGGACGCTTCATCCTCGACGGAATTGCCCCGGCACGCCGCGGCGAACCACAAATCGAAGTCAGCTATGACATCGATTCAAATGGTATCGTTCACGTCACAGCCAAAGACAAGGCTACTGGCAAGGAACAGCACATTACCATCGAGAACGCGACCAAATTGAAGGACGAGGACATCGAGCGCATGAAGCGCGAGGCGGAGCAGTTCGCCGATCAGGACAAGAGAGTCAAGGAAGAAGTCGAGCTCAAGAACCGTGCAGATCAGGTTGTGTTCAGCGGACGCAAGACGCTGACCGAGAACGCCGCCAGGATCTCTCCCGAAGTCAAGGCCGGAGCGGAGAAGAAGCTTACGGAACTCGAGGACCTGGTACGGGACAACAAGACCGCGGATATTGAAGCAAAGATCGACGAAGTGAACACCGCGTTCTCGAAGGTTACGGAGGACCTGCAGCACCATCAGGCTGAGCAGCAGGGGCCGGCAGCAGCTGCTCAGGAGAATCAGGCTGATGCTCAGCAGCCCCCGGAGAGCGGAGAGACCGTCGAGGGACAGGGAACTCCGAAACAGTAAGCACCGTAATTCTGGCAAGCGCTTATTCCTGAGTGGAGGTCGAAGTGGCGACTGATCGAGACTACTATGATGTGATGGGAGTGCCCAGGGGGGCCTCCCAGGATGATATCAAGAAAGCCTATCGCGAACTGGTCAAGAAGTATCACCCTGACCTCCACAAGGATGACCCCCAGGCACCCGGGCACATGTCGGACGTCAATGAGGCGTACGATACCCTCAGTGACCCTGCAAAACGGCAACAGTATGATGCTTACGGAAAGGCGGGCCCAGCCGGCTTCCCCGGAGGAGGTCAGGGCTGGGCGCCTCAGAGTGGCGGTTCCAGCCAGACGTATGGCGGCTTTGACATTGGAGACCTCTTTGGTAGTTTCATGGGGGGGTTTGGTCGTCAGCAGACCGAGGAGACGCCACGCGGGCGCGACCTCAGCGTCAACATGACGCTTACATTGGAAGAGGCTGTTTTTGGTGTCAAGAAGGAAATCCAGGTCAGGCGGTACGACGTATGTGCGACGTGCCACGGCACCGGGGCGGCGCCGGGGACGTCTCCAAAGATGTGTCCGACGTGCAATGGAGCGGGCGAAGTTCGTCAGGTTCAGGATACCATCTTTGGGCGTGTCGTCACCGCGGGGGTCTGTCCCACATGCCGGGGTGAAGGCAAGGTCATAGAGTCACCGTGTCCAGCCTGCAAGGGTTCTGGTGTCACGAAGAGCGACAAGACCATAGAGGTGACGATTCCGGCCGGTGTCGACAGTGGCATGAAGGTTCGCATCGCAGGACAGGGCGATTCTGGCAGGCATGGTGGCCAAGCTGGAGACCTGTATTTGTTAGTAACCGTCCAGGTCGATTCCCGTTGGGACGGAGACGGTGACGATTCCGGCGGGAAGCCAGCATGGGGCTGAAGTGCGGATTCGTGGCAAAGGAGCCCAGGCGGTCGGAGAACGACGCCGGGGCGACTACATCGTCCGCGTCGAGATCGGGGTCCCCAGGACCCTTACTGGTGAGCAGCGGAAGCTCTACAGGCAGTTGGCCGATCTCGAGAAATAGTTACGGCGGACACTATATGCGGCGGGCCGGGATTCTCCTGGCCCGCTTGTTGATTGTCAGCCCGGAATTCTCTCATTGCACTGTCAGGGAGTGGCGTGTATACTTGACGTGGGCAGCTCTGAACAGATGCTGACGGGCTGACGGAGACGAGTGTGAGAGAAACAGAAGCAGTAAAGCGAGGGACATAGCTGGTGTCGGCGAAGCGGATAGGCGAGGCAGTTGGTGACAGCCTGGCCACTCGGTGTCTTGAGGCGGCACTTGTCTCTCACAAGCTGGCACACGCATATCTTCTCGTAGGAAGGGACGAGGATGCCAAGCTCGCGTTGGCCACAGCTCTTGCCAAGTCGGGCAACTGCAGGGGTGAGCACGGGCTGGGTGAATTCTGTGACATGTGTCCGTCGTGCCGGCAGGTTGATTCGGGGGGTTCACCGAATATCAGGTTTTTTGGAGACTCTGGAGCCCTCAACATAGACACCGTCGACCAGTTCATCTCATACGCATCGGTGAAGACCGCGTCGGGTTGTCTCAAAGTGAGCGTGTTCCGCGGAGTGGACTTCTTTACGGATGTTGCGGCCGACCGGGTTCTCAAGACAATCGAGGAACCGGTCCCGGGCAACGTCTTCCTGCTCCTGTCTCAAAACAGCAGGCGGGTGCTTTCCACAATTCGGTCGCGGGCGCAGATCATGAAAGTTGAGCGGAGCGTCACGATGGCTGATCCTGGTGACGTGTCACCCGCGATCGGCCCGGACACCAGTCTCGAAGTTCTGCTGGACTTTGCCAGGGCGAATGTCAGCCTCTCTGAGACTGTCGGGCGTCTCCTCAGGATGAGAAGCCAGAACAGTCCCCGGGACAATGCGATGGCGGGCCTGCAGACGCTTGCGCTCTTCATGAACAGCGTTCTGCGGGCAAGGGGAAAGGTTTCCCCTCTTGCATGCGTATCACTCTCGACTGAGCCCGAACTGGCTCGTGTGAACTTCGTGCTGGACCAGTCCAGGGTCGGGCTCTTTCTGGATCATCTGGGGGAGCGCCTCAAACACGTGGAACAGAACGTGAATCCCGAACTTGTCCTGACAAACGCTCTGTTGGAACTGAGGAGAATAACTACTCATGAGTGATCCCACCCACATGTTGCCGGCGAGCTGTTCATCAGCACGGTTCTTGAGCGCTCGGTCAGCCAAGTCGTACCAGACATACATGCTTGAAGTCAGCGATGGTGTTGTGTTGCTTCCGGGTGACGACGTCCTTGCCATCGGCAGTGACAAGGAACTGGTGCAGGTCATCATCGGCTATCCAAGGCACGACGCATCAGGCAAGAAGCGCATGACAGCCGGTCTCAAGTATGTCCGGAAGCTCGCTCCGACCGACGTCGAGCGTCTCGAGGAGAACCAGCGAAAGCAGGACGCAGCCGTTATTCTGTGCAAAGAGCAGGTGCGAGCGGCCAAGCTTCCGATCCACCTGGTAAACTGTGAGCTTTCGTTTTCGGGCAAGCAGTATGTGTTCTATTTCACCGCCGAGACGCGTGTCGACTTTCGGACTCTTGTATCCGCGCTGTCTCGCTCATTGAAGGCAAAGGTGCAGATGTGGCAGATTGGCTCACGCGATGAAACGCGTTTCTTCCCGACGGTGGGCATGTGCGGAAGAGAGCTTTGCTGCAACACGTTCCTCAAGGAAATCAAGCCGGTCAGTCTCAAGTGCGCCCGGGTACAGAACTTGAGCTTGAACCCCGGCAAGATCACGGGTGTCTGCGGCAAACTGATGTGCTGCCTCAGGTATGAGACCTATGAGTATGCAGATGCGTCAGGGACTGACGTCAAGAAGAAGCCCAGGGAAGGAGCTGCCCAGTAGTGCTCTTGCGCTGCATGTCAGAGCATCCCGCAAAGCAGTCGGCATTTCCGTCGCAGTCGTGACTGCAAGGGCCCGCCTGGGGACTGGATTCTGTTCATGAGCGTGGTGGTTGGAATGAGCGGGGGCGTGGACTCTGCCGTCTCTGCTTTCATCCTGAAAGAGCTTGGTGAAAACGTTATCGGAGTCACCCTGCACTTTTCTCAGCACAGTGCCTGCTGTGACATCGGTTCTACACGACGAGCGAAGGCACAGTGCGAGCTTCTTGGCATTGCATGGCACAGTGTGGACATGATGGACGCCTTTGACTGCCGAGTCGTCCGGCCGTTCTGGGAGGCACTAGCCGAAGGAGTTACGCCGAATCCTTGTGTGTTCTGCAATGAGCGCGTCAAGTGGCAGGGACTTCTTGACACAGCCGACGAGCTGCATGCCGACTTTGTCGCAAGTGGGCACTACGCCAGAATCGTCCATAGTGATGATGGGGACCAGATTTGCCGCGGCATGGACCGGCTGAAAGACCAGTCCTACTTTCTATACCGGCTTTCTGCAGAGCAGCGGCGTAGAGTCCTGTTTCCTCTCGCCGGTCGCGTCAAGAACGACGTGGTGGCTCTGGCCCTTCAGTCGTTCGGTCCTGATCTTCTCGGGAGTCGCGAGAGTCAGGACCTGTGTTTTGTGAAAGGTCCGGTCAGCGAAGAGGTTCAGCGTCGCTTCTCACGTGTGCCAGGAGACGTGGTCCTCACGGACGGGACCGTCATCGGCAAGCACCAGGGGACGGTGTCATATACGGTTGGCCAGCGATCGGGTCTCGGCATCAGTGCTGCATCACGGCTCTATGTCGTGCAGAAGCGGCTTGCCACGAACGAGCTTGTCGTCGGGCAGCGGAGTGAGTGCATGAAGGACGTATTTGACGCGATCGACCTGAAATGGCAGCACCTTCCCACCGGGAGAGCAGCGCATTTCAACGCCGACGTCGTGACGAGATACAGATCAATGCCAGTCAAAGGCAGTGTTGATAGGGTATCGGAGGACAGAGTATCTGTCCATCTGGCCAATTCGGTGTTCGCTGTTTCCCCAGGGCAGGCGGTTGTCTTCTACGACGACCAGTGTATACTCGGTGGCGGAACGATAGTCTAGAACTTGCTCTTGGCGTCTTGCCACGAATTGTGGTAAAAAGTGGGAAATTGTGGTATACTTACGCCATGACCAAGGAGAACTGTTTCATCGGTGAATATAGATACTCTGTGGACGACAAGGGGCGAACGATGTTCCCCGCCCACTACCGGAGTGACGCTGGTTCTCCCTACGTTCTCACCAAGGGCATGGATCGATGCCTTTACCTGTTTGATGACAGAGTGTGGACCTCTATCATCGAACGGTTCTATGGTGACCTCATACCTGTCTCATCCGACAATCGGGCCTTCGTCCGCGTTCTTTTCAGCGGAGCTGCAACGGTTGAACTCGACAAGATTGGTCGCATTTCGATACCTCAGCATCTACGTGAGTATGCTTCACTCGACAAAGAGGTCGTATTCGCCGGTGCGTTGACGCACCTGGAGATCTGGGACGTTCATACTTGGGACACCTACCGGTCGAAAGCGGAGAAGGTTTTTGAACAGAATATTGGAGCTTTGCAGGCCAGATGAGTGAAATTGTACATACCCCGGTCCTCCTGGACGAGGTCACGACATACCTGCAGATTCGGCCAGACGGAACCTATCTGGATTGCACGACAGGGGAAGGCGGACACGCATATGAGGTTGGGCGCCAACTTTCTTGCGAAGGAACGCTTTTCATGCTGGACGTCGATGCAGCGGTTCTTGCCATTGCTCGTGAGCGGCTTGGTGATACTGCCGCCCGTAAAGTTATCATCCGCGGAAACTTTCGGGATATGACGCGGTTGTTGAAGGATTATCCAGACACACGATTCGACGGAATCCTGATGGACCTGGGTTTTTCTTCAGAGCAACTCACGGGCACAGGCAGGGGGTTTTCGTTCAGCCATGACCAACCACTGGACATGCGACTGGACGATGACCTCAAGGTCACTGCCAGGGATATCGTGAACTCGTTTCCGGAGGAAGAAATCGCCGACATCTTGTGGAAGTACGGCGAAGAGGGGAGGTCGCGTCAGGTCGCTCGCGCGATCGTGCGCCGTCGGCAACGTGCGCCGATCGAGACGACGAGTGAATTGGCGGAGGCAGTAGCCGCTGTCTTCCCAACCAGACACGCCCGCCTGAATCCTGCTACAAAGTCCTTTCAAGCCTTGCGCATATATGTCAACGATGAGCTCAATGCTCTCGAAAACGGTCTCAAATCCGCAGCATCGCTCTTGAATCCAAATGGAAGACTCCTGGTCATCAGTTACCATTCGCTCGAAGATAGAATTGTGAAGAGAAGCTACCTGGCTCTCTGCGAGAATCCGGTCTCGGGGGAGCCAGGATTTCACCTGGTGAACAAGAAGGTCGTACGTCCTACAGACTCAGAAGTTGCGGCAAACAGGCGATCTCGCAGCGCCAAGCTGCGCGTGCTGGAAAGGGAATAGCCATGAGTATTGCAGTCAGAGGCAACTACACAACAGTTCGCCGCCCTGCAGCAACGGTTCGCGTGTCGGCCGCTGCAAGAACTGCGGCACGTCGGTACATTGTTCTGGGCGTGACAATTGTCGGTCTGCTCTGCGCCTACGGCTATGTGTACAGTACGACTCTCTTTCTGGAGCGTCAGGTGGAGTTGAACAGGACAGCCATTCAGGCACAACTTCAGCGGCAGGAATCGCTGCTCGAACGTGACACAAAGCTTACATCGCTCGATCGCGTACGAGCTGCCGCAGGGGCTATGGGCATGGCAGCGAACAATACGGCGGTGATTGGCACACTGGACAGTCTTCATTAGCGGGAATACCTGCGTCACGACCATAAGGAACTTATGAAGAGAGGCGTCGCGTCCTTCAATGATATGTTTAGGCGGCGTCTCGTCGTCATTTTTGCGTTATTCCTGGTTGCAGTGCTAGGAATTGAGTCAAGGTTCGTCTACTTGCAGGTGGTGGCCCGCACGATGCTCGTGGATCTGGCCAACCAGCAGCTTGAGACTGACTCCATTCCTATCAAGGCAAAGCGGGGCATGATCCTGGATTCGACGGGGCGCGTACTGGCTGAGGACGTGGCAACCTGGTCTCTGGGCCTGTACATGAAAGAAGTCAAGGATCCCCACCTGACTGCGGTGAGCATTGCCCCGGTCATAAATGCATCCGTGACGCAGTTGGAGAAACAGATACGGAGCGCGTCGTTGAGCTTCATTTACGTGAAGAAGCTGGTAGGCATCGTGGAATACGAGGCTCTGCGCCGACTCGATGTGCCAGGAATTGTGCTGGACAAGGGCTATCGCCGCGTGTATCCACTGGGAGCTCTCATGTCATCCGTGGTCGGCATTACTGGCTCGGATAACCAGGGTCTGTCGGGAATCGAATTCCAGTACGACAAGGAGCTTGGAGGCACGGACGGGCGACACACGTACCGGGTCTCTGGGTCGAATCCCGGTGAGCCTGCCGTCACAGAGGATGTCCTTGATCCCATACCAGGGAAAAACATCGTGCTTACCATCGATTCGAATATCCAGTACTTTGCACAGCAGGCACTCATGGAAACGCTCAAAACCTACGATGGCAAGCGTGCTACATGCACGATCCTGGACCCGAAAACGGATGCCGTTCTGGCGATGGTCGATGTTCCTGGCATAGATCCTGAACACTGGCAGGATGCTTCGATCAGTCTTCTGGCGGAGAAGGCGATCAGCGCGAATTATGAGCCCGGTTCGGTGTTCAAGGCGGTGACGTCGATCGCAGGTCTTGAGACAGGCACAATTACGCTCCAGAGCACGTTCTACAGCAGCGGCAGTTTGAAAGTTTTCGACACGGTCGTTCATGACCTCTATCCCTATGGGACCATGAACCTCTACGCAATGCTGCAGCACTCCTCCAACGTGGCTTTTTGCCAATTGAGTATGAAAATCGGCGCCAAGTCCTTCTATGACTGCGTAAGCCGGTACGGCTTCGGCAAGCCGACGGGTATCGATCTTCCGGGAGAGGAGTCCGGCATCCTGCTTCCGATGTCTCTCTGGTCAAACACGACCCTGCCAACGATGGGATTTGGCCAGGGCGTAGCGGTGACGGCAATTCAGATGGCGAACTTCTATGCAACGATAGCGAACGGTGGTCTCATGCAGCGACCCTACGTCGTCGACCACATCGTGGACGCTTCGGGAGCGAGCCAGAGAACAGACACTCCTGGAGCCGTCGGTCAATTGTTCAAGCCGGAGACGGCCAAGGCCGTTCTTGAGGGTCTTCACGGAGTTGTGCAGAAGGATGTTGGTGTTTTCAGTGCATACATTCCGGGCTATGAAGTTGCCGGAAAGACTGGTACTGCGCAGATTGCTGCTCCCGGTGGAGGCTATCTGAAGGATGGGTCATACGTCTACAGTTTCGCGGGAATTCTGACAGCGAATGACCCCAGGGTCGTCGTGTTTCTGAGTATCCATGAAACCAGGCAAGGTGAACGGACGTCATTTCGCGTGGCGGGGCCAACCTTCAAGAAGATTGCGCTGCAGCTGATACAGTATCTGAGGTTGAAGCCATGAGATTCGTTGTTCAGGAACGGGAGCTCTCGGAGCTCCTCCATATGCTACCCCCAGCGTCATGGGATCCCACGCGTTCCTCGCTGGGCCAAGGTGCATCGATCAGCCTCATCACGCCTGATTCACGTGAATGCTTACCCGGAGCCATGTTCGTCGCCATCCCTGGAACCAGGCTGGATGGAGCTTCCTATATCGGCAGTGCCCTGTGTGCTGGAGCGGTCTGTGTCGTTGCTGAGACCGAGCATCCTGAGGTCCAGAGTGTCCCGGTCGTTGTCGTCGCAAGTTGTCGCGAGTTTCTGAGCCTGGCTTCGCAGGCATTTTTCGACTTTCCTGCTCGTCGCCTGAAGATGATCGGCATCACCGGAACAAGCGGCAAGACGAGCACGGCGTATATCGCTCGCCGTCTTCTGCAGGGACTGGGTACTGCATCTGTCATGATCGGAACCACCGGCTATGTCATGCCCGACGGCGAATTTTTCCCACCAGACTCCTTGCCTGCCACGACGCCGGAGGCTTTTGCGCTCAACTGGTATCTGGACCATGCCTCACATCAGGGGGCTCAGGTGGCCGTGGTCGAAGTATCCTCGTTCGCGCTCGCGTTTAGCAGAGTCCATGGCATGCGCTTTGACTGTGCGATCTTCACGAATTTTTCGCAGGATCACATGGGATATCATGGCACGATGGAGGCATATCTGGCTGCGAAGCTCCTCCTGTTCAGATCTCTCGATGAGCGTTCAGTGGCCGTTCTCAACGCTGATGATCCGGCATTTGCGGCTTTCAAAGCCGCGGCCGGGCGCTCACAGGTCAAGACTTTTTCCCTTGGCTCCGAGGCTGACGTTCGTGGTGACGACGTGGTATCCAGACAGGGAAGAACGACGTTCCAGGTCCTTTCGCGCGACGGGACCGCGTTTGCCGTGGATCTTTCGATCGGTCCGGCGTTCCAGGCTTCTAACTGCTTGGCAGCCATGTGTGCGGTTAATGCCATTGGACCAAACTGCGACCTGGGCAAGGCGGTGCCGTTCCTTGCTTCCCCGCTGTACATCCCGGGTCGCTATGAGCGCATCGACTGTGGACAGCCGTTCGAGGTTGTTGTCGACTACGCACATACGCCGGAGGAATTCTCTGCATTGTTCGGGGCTGTGAGGTCGACGGTGGCGGGAGATCTACTGGCCGTCTTTGGCTCTGTCGGCGCGGATGACCGCGAGAAAAGGCCGATCATGGCTCGCCTTGCTGAGGAAGCCTGTCGGTGGTCGTTCGTGACCGTCGAGGATCCCCGCCGCGAAGATGCATTGATTGCGATTCGCGACATAGAGGCTGGATTCACCAGTAGTCGCTTTACGGTGGTCGAGGACAGAAGGCAGGCAATTCAAAGTGCGGTCGCTGCGGCAAGACCCGGCGATATGGTCCTGGTCCTCGGGCGTGGCCATGAGACGGTCATGTACTACGAACACGAGGACGTCGCGTTCGATGATCGGGAAGAGGTCCGGCTGGCCTTGTTCGACCAGGGCTACGACTGCGGAGCAGATGGTCGGCCCTTGCGGGAGGGACGGCGATGAGTGCCGCGTTTGCCATGTCGTTGACTCTCGCGCTTGCTCTCGTGGATCTGTTCCTTCTCCCTGTCCTTATCGCATGGCTTCGAAGGACACGATTCACCCAACTGATACGGGATGAAGGCCCTTCTTCTCACAAGTCGAAGGAGGGTACGCCCACGGGCGGTGGGTTGCTCCTGGTTCTCAATGTTGCCGTGTGCGTGGTGGCATATCTCTTGGTGATGGGGCGAAGAGGCTTGACAGGGCTGGACTTCGCCGTACTGGTCTTTGTGGCCGTGAATCTCCTTTCCGGTTTTCTGGACGACTGGACCAAAGAGCTCAAGCAAAAGAACGACGGGTTGCTCGGCTACCAGAAACTCCTGATCCAGACAGCAGCGGCTGGGCTTTTCTTCTATCTTGCGTATCCATCGATCCTTCCGGTCCTTCGGTTGCCAAGTGGTCGCATTCTGGTCGCTGGATGGTTCTTCTATGCCATTGCGGTGCTGTATGCGGTCGGCATGGTGAACGCGTTCAACCTGACGGACGGCCTCGATGGGCTGCTCGCCAAGACGAGCCTTCCCGCATTCGCTGTGGCAGGGGCAGCATCGCTGTTCCATTCATCAGGATTGGCCGGCATAATGCCCTTGGCAGCCGTCGCTTTTGCCATCTCATTCCTATGGTTCAATGGAACAAAAGCTTCTGTCTTCATGGGAGACACGGGATCGCTCGCGCTTGGTTCAATCTTCGTCGCCTGGGCATTTGCCTCTGGGAACGAAATGTCGTCAATTCTGCTGGGAGGGCTCTTCCTCGTCGAGGCGGTCAGTGTCATGATCCAGGTACTTGTCTTCAGAGCCTCTGGGCGCAAGAAGCGGGTATTCCTGATGGCCCCCATTCATCATCATTTTGAAAAACTTGGGTGGGCCGAACCGAAGGTCGTCGACCGCTTCTTCGTCGTGAGCATTCTGTTCGTCATTGCGGGGGCACTGACCATGACCTGGAGATAACCAGTGATCCCTTTCAGATCTGCATTTGTCGTCGGAGCATTGCCGAGTGGGCTCTATGCAGCCCTCTATCTGCGTGAGCACGGTGTCGACGTCTTTGTCTCAGAGTCCAAACAGCGGAACGCCGATGAGAAGTTCGGGCATGCCGAACGGTTGCTTCGGGAAGCGGGCGTTCCTTCCGAATTTGGACAGAACACTGTGAGTATCATGGCCGCCTGCGATGTCCTGGTCGTCTCGCCCGGCGTTCCAGCGGAAGCTCCGATCATTCAAGCCGCTCAGCGATTGGGGAAGTTTATCGTCGGCGAGACGGAGATCGCGGCCTACGCTGGTCTGGCGGTGCTCGCAGTGACAGGCAGCAACGGCAAGAGCACGACCACGGCGCTGCTTGGAGAGATCGTTGCTCAGGAGTATCCCAATACAGTGACCGGAGGGAACCTCGGCACTCCAGTCTCGCAACTCCTTGTGGAAAACCCGATGGCAGGACCGGCGGTTCTTGAAGTCAGCTGTTTTCAGCTTGAGACAGTTCACACGTTTCATCCGGAGGTGGCCATTTTCTCCAACTTGGTCCCGAACCATCTTGACCGCTATCGCACGATGGAAAACTACTTCGCTACGAAGAAGCGCCTATTCGAGAACATGACGGCTGGCGACAGTGCTGTACTCAACTGGGATGATCCTGCGCTTAAGACGCTTGGACCGGCACTGCGTCCTTCCACGTTCTATTTTGGACTGGGCGATGGTGTCTTCTCCGGTGCACATCTTGTGAACGGAGTGGTCGTTTTCGAGGATGCGACGCGCAGCGTGGAGCTGTTCAGGGAGACGGATCTGTTAGTCCCGGGACGGCACAATGTCGCGAATGCCATGAGCGCTGCCCTGGCGGCCTTCTTGTTCGGCATCTCCCCCAGTACCATTTGCAGCGTCGTTAGGCGGTTCAAGGGGCTGCCGCACAGGCTCGAGTACGTGGGAAAAGCAGCTGGGGTAACATTTGTCAATGATTCCAAGGCAACCACTCCGGAATCGACCATGACCGCCGCCGATGCCATGACTGGGCCATACGTGGTTATTCTGGGCGGGAGTTCAAAGGGTGTCTCATTCGACAAAATGGCATCGCACCTGACCCAGGACAGGAAGCTGGTGTCGGCAATAGTGATGGGAGCGACCGGTCCGACCATCGAGAATTCGCTGCACGCCGCCGGCATGAGGACCGTTGTCCATGCTGAGTCCCTGGAGGATGCTGTCCTTCGGGGAAAGGAACTCCTTTCTCCAGGTGGCACGCTGCTGTTGTCTCCAGCCTGCGCGAGTTTCGACATGTTCAGGGACTTTGAGGACCGTGGTGACCGGTTCCGGGAGATCGTGCTGAACCTCATGGGTGTGGTAGTGCGGTGAGGCGCATACTGGTACTCGTCGCCATATTGCTCTGCCTGGGCGTGCTGCAGAACTACAGCATCGCCGTCAGCCTCAGTGCTGCGCGAGGCGAACTTGTGGCCGTCACCCCGAGCGTGGTCAAGCAGGCGATTATCGTTGGTATCGGCATCTTCGCCTACTGGCTGTGCTCGCGGTTCAAGTACATGCGCTGGGCGGACGTGGCGGAATTCTTGACGTACGTTGTGGGAGCATTGCTCCTTGCAGTTCTCATTCCCGGCATTGGCAGGAGTGTGAACGGTTCCAGCCGGTGGATCGGAACGGACTTGATTGGGCTGCAGCCCTCTCAGGCAGCTGTTCTCGCAGTGCCGCTTCTTGCCGCCAAGCTCTTCAGTGGCAAGTACCTGAATCAGTATGACCATCGATACTACAGCACGTTCCTGCTGTTCGTGCTTGGGTTCACGGGACTTGTCGCCATGGAACCAGACTTCGGTACGGCCTTCGTCATTGCTGGATCTTCGATTGTCATCCTGCTTGGTGTTGGCGCTCCGTTCGGCTATTGGATCAGCAGAACGACCATCCTGGGTGCACTGGCTCTGATCGCAGTCAATATGAAGTCCTCGTGGAAAGTCAGGATGACTTCATTCATTAACCCGCTGGAGGCGGACAAAGCGAAGGGCGTCGCCTACCAGCTTGTGAACTCGATGTTCGCTGTCGCGAGAGGCGGCGTGCCGGGACGTGGTTTCATGCGGAGCGTCCAGAAATTCGTCCACTTCCCGGCCCAGGAAAATGACTTTGTCTTTGCCATATTCTCCGAAGAGTTCGGGCTTGTTGGTGTGACTCTCGTGCTCGCGATCTTTCTGTGGATTGTCTTCGATCTGTTCAGGCTTGCGTCGAGGTCCTCTGAGCCATTCGCCCGAGTGTATCTCATGGCGCTTGCCGTCTTTCTCGCGGTGCAGGCGTTCGTCAACATTGGCGTTGTTGTCGGACTGCTGCCAACAACGGGAGTACCGTTGCCCTTCTTCAGCCAGGGAGGCAATCACATCGTGTTCGAGATGGCTGCTCTTGGCATCGCTGGAGCTATTTCCCGGAGCCCGGAGGCAGTGTGATGCACTACGTCATAGCCGGGGGAGGAACGGGAGGTCACATCTACCCTTCAGTTGCAATTGCTGAGCGTCTCTCTCGCACTGGAACGGTCATGATGCTTGCGCGGTCTGGGAGCATGGAAGAACGCGTCTTCCTGTCTCAGGGACTTGAGGTGAGAACTGTCAATTCAGCCCCACTCCTCTACACGCCCGGGTCGCTCCTGCGGCTCGCAAGGGCAACTCGAGCCGGAGTGGGAACCGCCCGGCACGCCATGACAGATGCACATGCGGATGCTTTCATTGGTACCGGCGGATATGTCTCGGTGCCAGGAATCGTGGCTGCGCAGCTCAACAGGGTTCCCATATTCCTTCTTGAACAGAATACGGTCATGGGGAGAGCGAATCGACTGTTCTCCCGCCGGGCGCGGCGCGTGTTTCTTGGTTTTCCCATTGAAGGCCTCTCCAGCTCTCGATTCACTGTCACCGGAAACCCTCTGCGACAGTCACTGTACGAGACACTGACCGAATGCCGGTGCAGCAGGGCCCTCCGCCGAGGGTTGTTGTTTGTCGGGGGTAGTGGTGGAGCCACATTCGTCAACGACCTTTTCCTGCGGACAATCCAGGAGCTGGACAGCCGGGGCCACAGAGTTTCTGTCACCGCCGTGACCGGAACTGAAGACTACGCAAGAATCCATGATGCCGTGGAAAGACTGCACCTGCGACACGTGGATCCTGTCGTCATTTCCTACGAGGTGCATATGGAACGACTCTACGAGCACACTCGCGTCGCAGTGACAAGAGGCGGAGCACTCGCTCTGACGGAGCTCGCGGTCGGAGGCATCTATGCCGTTGTCATCCCGTATCCCTACGCCGTCGGGCAGCACCAGTCGAAAAATGCCAGATATCTTGAGAATCTGGACCTGGGAATATGCATTGAGCAGCGGTCACTGCAATTTGGCACTTACCTGTCCGCTGTGGAGAAAGCGCTCGATGACGAAGCAGGTCCGGTCACTGGTGCTTCGAGCATCTTTGTCACTGACGCAGGAGATGCTATCGTGCGAGCAATCGAAGAGGAGTGCTCGCATGATTGAACTCCTGCGACCCGGAAAGCGGTTCTTTCTTGTGGGCATCTGTGGGGCAGGGATGAGTTCGCTGGCCATGCTGCTGTGCAGCATCGGCATGGATGTGCGGGGTTCAGACACCGCGAGTGACGGCATCGAAGCCGAGCGGTTGGCCGTACGGGACATACGGGTCATGTCTGAAGCTGAAGCAGTTGACGCGCTTCAAACTGATGAAGTCCTGGTGCGGTCTTCCGCGATTCGACCGGACAATGCCGTGCTCCTTGCAGCAACACGGGTCGGATTGAGCATTGTTCATCGAACAGATGTCCTGTCTGCCGTTGCAAAGCGATATTTCCTGATCGCTGTTTCCGGCACGCATGGCAAGACCACGACATCCGGAATGATTGGCTACGCGCTGGCAAGACAGGGCTTCGCTCCAACCATCTGCGTGGGAGGCCACATCGCGGGCTTTGACGGGGCCTTTCCTCCCGAAGGCGCTGAGCGAAAACAGATTCAGGGGCGCCCGGTCATGGTCCTGGAGACTGACGAATCGGACGGTTCGTTCCTGAAGTTCCATCCAGATGTGGCGGTGATCACGAACATAGACAGCGATCATCTGGGAGCCTATGGAGGCGAGTTTGTTAACCTTGTTCGTGCATTTGCCAGGTTCGCGCAGCAGTGTGCTGACCGCGGAGGACTCATTGTTGCCTGTGGCGATGATGGCGAAGCGGGCAGGATCGCAAAGAGCCTGCCGCGGCATATCCTCTATGGTCAAGAGGCGTCAAGTCAGGTACGTTTGGACTATCACCTTCACACCAACACGGCAGATGTCGTCCGGGAAGGCCTCTTATGGCCACTTGCGATGGAGCGAGGAGATGAAAAGAGCTATCTCAACGCGGTCGCTGCCTGCCTTGCGTGCGAAGCGGTCGGGGAGCCCTGGGCTGACACACTCCATGCACTGGAGGGTTTTCCTGGGATGGAGCGACGGATGGAACTCCTTGGAGAGTATGACGGAACGGTTGTCCTGACAGACCACGCCGACCATCCCACAGAGATCAGAGCGACTCTGCAGGCCGTCTCGGTCCGGTATCCAGGAAGATCACTTACACTAGTACTTCAGCCACATCGCTTCTCGCGAGTAAGCAAGTGCCTCGACGAGTATGGCCCGGCGCTGGCCGGAGTTCCACGAGTCGTGCTGCTTGACATCTTTTCGGCTGGAGAGACGATCGAGCATCGAGAGGAGTTGGACCAGAGGCTTCGGAAGAGCGTGCAGGCGGCAGTTGGCTCAGCACTGGTTCCCCAGATGCCCGTTGACCAGATGCTTGACGTGTTGCGAACTTCGGCTGCGCCGGGAGGCATCGTGCTGTTTGCAGGACCGGGCGATGTGAACAAGCTTGGTCTCCGGTACTGCAGCTTGCCGACGAGCCGCAATGCGGTACAATGTCACACTGCTGCGTCTCTTGAAGGGCGCTCCGGACAGGAGAATGACGTATGGTAGGTTCGGCCATAGATAAGTTCAGAGGTCGCGTGGAACAACGGGTCCTGACCAAGGAGCCGCTCTCTTCCTACACGTCGTTTCATATCGGTGGCCCGGCCGAGTACCTCTATACGCCGTGTGGTGAGGAGGATTTGGTCTGTGCGCTGCGCTCTGCCAGGACTCTGGGGATACCGACGACGGTGCTTGGCAACGGAACGAATGTCCTTGTCTCCGACAGGGGCGTCGAGGGTCTGGTCGTGAGACTTATGGAGACGTCCCTTCAGCCCCTTATGGAGAAGGGACTGGTGCTTGCCCGAGCCCCCATGCCGCTGTCGTCTCTGCTGGAATTTGCCATACACCGGGATCTTTCGGGACTGGAGTATCTCGTAAGCATACCGGGTACTGTGGGTGGGGCCATCTTCATGAACGCAGGTTCGTTTTCGCAGGCCATCAGCACTCACCTGGCGTATGTTGAAGTCCTTGACCGCAACCTCGAATATGTTCTCAAGAGGCATGAAGATGTCGATTTTGACTACCGTTACAGCGAGTTTCAGGAGAACGGGGCCACTATCCTGGGGGCTGCATTTGATCTTGAGGTCGGCGATGGAGCCACAATCCGGTCGACTGCCGGCCGTATCCGGTCTGAGAAACATGACAAGCAGTCATGGGAACATCCAAATGCAGGGAGTATCTTCACAAATCCTCCGACGACCTATGCTGGCAAGCTGATAGAGGAAGCTGGGTGCAAGGGTCTCCAGCTCGGACAGGCGCAAGTTTCGGTCAAACATGCGAACTTCATCGTCAACCTCGGAGGGGCGACTGCACTTGATGTCGTGTGCCTGATGGATCTGGTCGTACAGAGAGTTTATGCGCGCTTCAACGTTCGCCTTTCCCCCGAGATCAGGCTGCTCGGTGATTTCTCTGCGGAGACAGGGCATGCGTCTGGATGATGAGCTTCTCCGCCCATGAGACTCCTCTGGCGCATGGGTCTGGTTGCCTTGGCGGTGTCAATGGGCTATTGGTTCACCGTACCAGCCACTCGAGTCAGCATTACAGCCGATTCCTGGGAAGCCCCTGTCGTAGATCAGGTCTGGCATAGTCGATCTCCGGGCTTGCTCATGTTTCTCAACAGGGCCTCCGTCGCTGACCGGCTGGCGGGACTCCCTGTTTCCGGCCTGACCATCCATCGGGAGCGACCCTGGAATGCCACTGTCGAGGTTGACATCGCGGACCCGGACGTGGTCATCAGGCAAGGGAAACAGCTTGGTGTGGTGTTCTTGCCGATGGGGACGGCGTTCACTGTGACGGCAGTATCCAAGGCATGGAATGTGGTTGACGTAACCGGGTTTCCGTCCACTTCTTCGGCCTTCTTGTCCGCCTCACTCGAGTATGCCTCGCTGTGCAGTCAGTTGATGCAGCATCGGGACCAGCTTGCGATAGCGGGGATGTCGCTCTCTTCTTCGACGGGACTTGCCATACGCCTGAAAGACGGCAAGACCCTTATCCTTGGCGATAGCACGATGGGTGCTTCGAAGATTGAACGGGCGATTGCCATCGTTGAAATGCCAGCCTTCAAAGGGAAGCCAGTGACCGTCGACTTGCGATTCGCCGGCCAGGCCATCATTCCGGGGACTCCATGATCGCAAGTGGAAGAAAGAGAGGAGTCTTCCTCGCCGGCCTCTTTGTAATGGTTGCCGGATTTGGATACCTTCTGGCCGTGCAGTTTGA
>JAPLGI010000219.1 GCA_026390245.1 Caldisericota bacterium | reverse complement strand
TCCCTGCAGAGGGCGTCAGCGTGTACGTGGGGAGTGCCTTGAAGGAAGCAGTGACGGTCTTGCTGGCATCCATCGCAACGACTGTGGGATTCGTCATGCCGGTGACGTCGCCAGACCAGCCACCGAAGACATAGCCAACGGCGGGTGTGGCAGTCAGAGCCACGACCGAGCCAAACTGGTAGGACGAGCCCTCAGGCGACTTCGCCACAGAGCCGGTACCAGAGGCAATGACCGTCAGGGCATGGGTCTGCGGGACGAAGATCTTGGTCGGATAAGTGTACCATGGATTGGTCCAACCAGTTGTACCTCCAATGTAGCGTACAGTGAATCCGGCCGCACAGTCCAGGAAGATATGAGTACCTGTTGTGGGCGCGTCGCCCAGGAACCAGGCCGTCGCAAGCCTCGGACACCAGTAGAATGCATTGTCTCCGATGGTCTTCACGCCGCTGCCGATGACCACATTGATGAGCGCCGGACAACTCTGAAAAGCATGATCGCCAATGGTAGTGACACCGGTCCCGATGGTCACGCTGGTCAGTGCTGAACAGAAGGAAAATCCATTGGAGCCTATCGCCGCGACGCCGTTCGGGATCGTCACGCTGGTCAGGGACGTGCAACCATAGAACGCATAGGCGCCAATAGAGGTCACACTGCTGGAAATCGTCACGCTGGTCAGTGCAGCGCACTTCTGGAATAGGAGAGAGGCTATGGTGGTCATGTGGTTCGGGATCGTCACACTGGTCAGGGACGTACAGCCATCAAACGCACTCTCGCCAATAGAAGTAACGGCGTCCGGGATCGTCACGTTGGTCAGGTACGTGCAGCCGTAGAACACATGGGTGCCGATACTGGTCACGCTCGCAGGGATAATGACGCTGGTCAGCTTGGTACAGCCGGAGAACATGGCGTACGGAAGGCTGGTGAGCCCGTCTCCGACACTCACCGTCGTGAGCGCGGTACAACCCTGGAACGTATTGCTGCCCATAGTGGTCACGCCGTTTCCGATCGTCACTGTCGTTAGCGCTGTGCAAGCCCAGAACGCGGCCGCGCCAAGATATCTGACGCTCTTGGGGATCGTCACGGCAGTCAATGCCGAACAGTGCCGGAATGCCCAACTGCCAATACTGGTGATGCTGTCGGGAATGGTCACGCTGGTCAGGAGCTGCCCTTGCTTGCTCTCAAAAGCATAGTCTCCGATCATGGTCACGGGAAACGGTCCAGAGCCTATCGTGTTCGGAATGATGATGGCTCCCCCCGGACCGATGTAGCCGGAAATCGACGCGTTGCCGCCATCGACGTCATAGATCCAGACCCCATCAGTGAGCGCTGCCGCCGAAGGGATAGGACCGAAAGCCAGCATGAACGGTGAGATGGCAAGACAGATTGCGACTGACAATGACAGGACTTTCCTCACAACTCCTCCTTGATGGCGCGCGCCACCCTTGTGATGGCAGCACCTGCAGGCGTTGACCCGCATACTCCCCGGCTTGACCGAATCACACGGATGTCCCCCATGTGCCACGCTCGGGCATGCAACAAAGCGCTCTTCCGTCCACACTCCAACGTCACTGATGACAAGTATGGGATCCCGCCGGCACCCCGTCAAGCCCTGTCGACCACTTACACCATACCCGTGCGTGCGAAGCTGAAGTAGTCCTGGCGGGTCCAGCGCACGACGATGTGGTCGAGGGCGCGGACACCGACGTACTTCAGTGCCTGCGTAATCTTGTTGGTGGTGTCGATATCCTCTTTGGAAAGATCACACTCTTATCCGGAGTGACGTGCGAGGTGCCTTCCAGGCGATAGGGGAAGAGACGTGCTGCCTTCTGTCTCCATCATCCGAGCAGAACCTTTCGGTCTCGTTTCTGACTGCGCAAGCGGCCCAGCTGCTGCTGTCCCGTTTCTGTTGACATTTCCTCAGATCATCACTAGTCTGGTTACCAGGAAGTCTTCTCGCCGGTGGTCCGGCGAGCAATTGGTCAAGCACGGCCGTGCTCATGCGGCACCCTGGTCGATACGTCTCAACGTTCTGTCATCCAGCCCCGACCTGTTTCCTCACAAGTCCAGGGGATTCGTTCAGTGGCAATCCAGACGAGTCGATGCGAGGCCCAGAATTGGGAGAAGCAGATTTCAGGGACTCGCTCTCGAGCGTCAAGTTGCAGTCACACTTTGGAGTCAGGATGCCGATATGTCTCCTTAAGGAGTAGTGATGAACGACGCAGAAGTGGATTTTGTCAGACAGCTGCTCGACCAGTATCCGCATTGGTTCAAAGAGGCCGGTCGTATGGACCTGGCTCAGATGACCAGCAAGAACTACCCCGACTCAAAGCTGTTTTCTCCGATTCAAGTGAATCGACTGACATTGAAGAACCGTATCGTCATGGGTCCCATGGGCAACATCTCCATGGCCGAGGAGATGGGCCGCCCCACGAACAAGATGATCCAGTACTTCGCCGAGCGCGCCCGCGGCGGTGCCGGACTGCTTACCTCTGGACTGGTGCCTATTTCGCAGGCAGTC
>JAPLGI010000160.1 GCA_026390245.1 Caldisericota bacterium | reverse complement strand
TCACTGCCTCTGGTCAGTCGAGCGCGACCGACGAGTTCAAGACGTTCGTACGCGCCCTCAAGAAACTGCTGCCCGGCGTCCGCCTCCCCTTTTCCACGTGAAATCTCCCACACCATCCATCCACTCGGAGGAACCCGTGTCCATCACCAGATTCGTCATCAAGAAAGAAGACATTGACCGCACAGCGTGGCAACAGGTCCTGGTCGAAGCCGACCAGAAACTCTGCTCGGTGTACGCCAAGCTGTTCTACCAGCGCGCACAGGAAGCGGGCAAAGCACACGACTCGCGCACAGAGGCTGTTTACACGTTCCTCGGCGCCGTCGCTTCACCCGAGCTCAAGCTCGAAACCCCATCGCGCGACCCCTTCGTCCCCGCGGCCGACCTTCAGTACTCGCGCACGCCACTCCCTGAAGACTTCTCCGCCGACGAGCTGCGTGTCATCAAACAGCTCATCGAGACCGTCCAGGATGCGGAATTGCGATCCCGCCTGGCCGACATCCTCTGGGTACGCCAGGGTGATGCCAGCGTTGCCAGCCTGGCGGTTGACAGCTACCTCGGCAGTGCCCTGCACCTCAAGGACGTCGTTCAGTGGGCTGATGGCTACGATCGCCTCAAGCGTTCGTTCGACATCGCCGTCTTCATGGGCAAGGAGACCAAGGCATACCGCAAGACCATCGACTACCTTCAGAAACAGCTCAGCGAGTTTGGCGCTGAGGAGCCGACTCCCTGGTGGGCCAAGCTCATCAACCTGCTGCTGGACGCCGGCGAGGGCAGTGCATCCCGGTTCGCCAGCATCTGCGGGACAAGCGCACAGCGATGCGAGGCTGCCGGACAGTGGGAAACGGCCCGCCTCTACTGGCAGGTCAAGGCTCGCTGTGAAACCGCTGCAGGGCAGGACAAGAACAAGGAAGTGGCTCTCAAGCGAGCTTCCGACACCTATGTCAAGCAGGCCGACGTCGTGCAGTCCGAAGCACAGCCCATCACCGACCACGCGCTGGAACTTATGCGCAGCGCCATGGAATCGCTCGCCAAGGTCCCTGGGAACGAAGGGGCCGTAATCGAACTCAAGAAGCAGGTCGACGCGCTCGAGCTGAAGCGTAACGATGCTCCCATGAAGAAGCCATCACGCATGGACCCGGCCGGCATCACGCAGTGGGCACGTGACCAGGTCAAGAGCATGGACTTGCGCGGCGCGCTGGTTGCCCTGGCCAACCTGGCCGAAACGCCCAAGCCGGCAGAACTGGAAGAGCAGGTCGACGCCAAGACGGGCCGGATGCCGTTCCAATACCTCATCAGCACTGTTGGCATGGACCAGGAGGGCAAGGCTGCCTCTCACGCTCCCGCCGCCTTCACCGGTGACACCCGCGAGATCCGTACGGCCAAGGAAGCGGAACTGTACCAGGAGGCCGCCCGGAACCGTCAGATCGCCGTGCTTGCTCTGATCGATCCCGCCCGTCGTCAGGTCCTGTCGGACCATGTTGTCCGGCTGGATGACTGGCGTACCTTTACGACCGACAACCCCTTCATCCCCGTCGGCCGCGAGGAGATCTTCGCCCGCGGCATGGACGCGGGCATGAATGGCGATTTTCTTGTCGCCGTCTCACTGCTGACACCGCAAGTTGAAAATGCGGTACGCATCGTCCTGAAGAAGGCCGGTGTCGTCACCAGCAAGATCGACATGCGCAACGTCGAACAGGAACGCGTCCTGGGAGCCCTGCTGGATATGGACGAAGCTGAACGCGTCTTCGGGCGCGACCTCATGTTCGACCTCAGAGGCCTGCTTGTGGAGAAGTTTGGCTCCAACATGCGCAACGAGCTGGCTCACGGCCTTCTGGACCTCGACGATTTCAAGGGACCTGACGCCGAGTACCTCTGGTGGTGCGCTCTCCGCCTCATGTTCCTGCCCTCGCTGCAGGGAGTGAAAACCGACCTGTCGCGTCTCCGTCCCGGGACACCCGCCCGTCAGCAGCCTGATTTGATCGATGTTCATGGACGCGTCCACCATCAGGAAAACGGTCTCAGTGAGCCCGCTGTGGCTGCACAGCCGGCCACCACCACTGCGACAGCATCTGCTTCCACCCCGCCCTCTGCCCCGTCCACGACGCCACAGCGGGCTCCAGAGCGTGACCGCAACCGCAGCAGGGGACACAGCCGCTTCGAACGCCGCGACCGGGAACAGCGACCAGCGACGACAACTGCGGCGGCCACTCCGGTTTCCGCTCCTGCACCAATGCCCCTCGCAGCCCAGCCGACACCCGCACCTGTTGTCCAGGCTGTACCCACCCCGGTCACGACGCCCCAGCACGCTGCTGCCGAGCCGAGAATCACCCCGACGGTGCCCCCCGTCACGACGCCCGCGGCGAAACCTGCTGGCTCCACCCGACCCGTCGTCGACTTCCGTGCCGAAGTACGTGCAGCTATGGCGGCTGCAGGCCTTGTGGGCTCCACGGATACGAAACCCCAGCAGCCGCTCGTAGTTGCTTCCACAAAGGAACGTCCCTCGGAGAAACCCGCATCTCCATCCACGGCAACGACACCCATCGCCGCCCCGTCCCACAGACGCGGCCGCAGGCCATCGCGCCCAGTGACCCCGCAGACAAAGCCCGTATCACAGACACCCAGCGTTCCCAAGCCCCAGGTCACGGCCACGACGACGGTCACAGCAGGAAAGCCTGTTCAGACGAAGGCTCCCGTCAAGAACACTCCACCGCGGGGCCACCAGCCTGCAGCGACAGTCCAGCCGCAGCGCGGACCAGCTGTCCCCGTTGCAAAGAAACCAGGAGCTGCGAACAAGGCTCCTGTCGTCAGGACAGGCAAAGAGGCTCTCACGGTGACCAATCCAAAGGCCGGATCCAAGCCTGCCACGCCGGCAGCGAAGGCTCCTTCGAAGCCACAGCGTGGGCAGAAGGCTCCCAAGCCCGGCGCAGGCAACGCCAAGTAGCCTGCCCGCCCCACCTGATCACCGGCCCCGGAACCGCAGTTCCGGGGCTTTGTCGTTCTGCCGCCTGCATGAGACCAATTGTGAATCCCGTTGTACCTGGTACAAGAGGGATTCACAATTGGGGAACGCACGTTGCTCAGCAATCAGTACCCCCGTTGCACTGCGCCACATCTTCGCGATACTGTTCACTGGAGGCGACTGGATGAGTACACCAGTATCCCATCTGCATAGGCGTCAGAATGTTCGCAGGGCCATTCTGATCGTCTCTTTTCTGCTGTTTCCTGTGACGTTCTACTACCTGTCTCCGTATCTCATCATCATGGGGGCCGGCGAACGCACGGCATCCGGCAGTATGGTGGTCTTCGGCATGATGATCCTCACTGCTCTCGTGCTGGGTCGCCTGTTCTGCGGCTGGGTTTGTCCTGCCGGAGGATTGGGCGAGGCGCTTTTCACCGTTCAGAATCGGAGGGCGAACAACAGACTCAACTGGACGCGGTGGCTTGTCTGGGTCCCGTGGATGGCCATCGTCATCCTGGTGACCCTCACGGCGGGTGGCATCAGGCACGTCGACGTTCTTTATCAGACCGATCGCGGCGTCTCGCTGACAACTGCGAGCGGAATGGGGCCCTACATCATTTTCTATGCAGTCCTCGCCCTGCTGTTCGTCCTGTCGTTGACGGCGGGCAGGCGCGGGTTCTGTCATCATGCCTGCTGGATGGCACCCTTCATGATGATCGGCAGACAGCTGCGCAACGTGCTCCGCCTTCCTGCGGTCCAGCTGAGCGCCGACACGCCTGCATGCGTTGCCTGCCGCTCCTGCACAGCAGCGTGTCCGATGAGTCTCCCTGTCCAGGAGATGGTGCAGCAGCATCACATGGAGAACAGCGAATGCATCCTGTGCGGCACCTGTGTCGACGTCTGCCCCCACCATGTCATTCGCTATGACTTTGGCAAACCTGAATTGTGAATCCCATTGTACCTGGTACAAGAGGGATTCACAATTAGGGAAACAGGCTGTCTAGGACGCGATGATTGACCAGGCGGCGTAGAGGAGGAGGCCTGCCAGAACGAGCGAGTAGGCCAACCTGACCTTCGGGTTGCCGATGAAGCGCTGGATGCCGGCACCCAGAAGTGCCCACAGCGACGTCGAGCAGAAACTGAGGACCGCAAGCAGGGCTGCAGAGATGATGACTGCGAACCAGATCCTGGCCAGCGGAGCCAGCAACGTGGCGTACATCGTGAGCCCGAACAGGATGACTTTGGGGTTGACGATCTGGAGCAGCAGCCCATCGCGGTACCGGGTCCCGGCTTCCTTGCTCGCGTGCGCCCCGTGCTCCGGCCTCAGGACGGTGTGGACCAGCCACAGGAGATACGCGACGCCCGCGACTTTGAGGACGATCGCAATCCTGTCATAGGCCGACACGAGGAGTTCGGTCAGCAGTCCCGACGTCACCATGATGCAGAAGAACCCCGTGACCACACCCCCGATGAAGTGCAGCGTGCGGCGATATCCGACGCGCATCCCCAGCGACGAAGAGGTGATGTTGTTCGGACCGGGCGTAAAGATACAGACCAGCGCATAGCCGAGCGCTGGCAACAGCTCGATCCCCGTTATCTGCATGGCAAGTTCACCAGAGATACCTTGAATGGGTGCAGCTCCGCGGTCATGACACCTGCCAGCACGGCCGGGTCCTCCGTCATGAACAGCCGTGCGGCGGCCTCGTTTTCAGCTTCGAAGATCACGATGCCGAATGCTCCGTCCGTCGCAGGCCCTGCCAATCGTACTGTCCCTACTGAACATGCCTGCTGCAGGCGCACGAAATGGTCGTCGATGGCGGCGGATTCCTCCTCCGTCGGCGATGTCGCCGCCGCAGGCCTGGTCAGGTGCACCATATAGATCCATGTCGCCACGTCGTGCTCCAGTGTCATATCTCCCCCTCCGGTGACAGTGTAGCAGGAAGTCGCATCGTTCACCCTGTCGCCAATGGCATGGGCTCACGTCTCCGGGTGATCCGGTGCATCATGCCCGTTATGGTGGTTACGACATGGCGGCTTCTGCTGCGGCCGTCCCCTTGAATTGCGACATGTAGAGGTTGTAGTAGAAGCCACGCTGGTCCAGGAGCGACTCGTGCGTGCCACGTTCGATGATGCGTCCCCCGTCGATGACGAGGACCTGATCGGCCGTGCGGATGGTGCTCAGGCGGTGTGCAATGACGAAGCTGGTGCGCCCCTTCATGAGATTGAGCAGCGCAGCCTGAATGTGGATCTCGGTACGAGTGTCGACGGATGATGTGGCCTCGTCGAGGACGAGGATGCGTGGGTTGGCAAGGATGGCGCGCGCAATGGTCAGCAGCTGGCGCTGTCCCTGGCTGAGGTCGCTTCCCCTCTCAGCGAGGACGGTGTCGTACCCGTGTGGGAGACGCCGGATGAACTGGTCGGCGTTCGCCAGCGTCGCCGCGGCGGCAATGTCTTCATCGCTTGCATCCAGTCGGCCAAATCGCAGGTTCTCCTTGACGGAGGCCGAGAACAGGAATCCATCCTGGAGGACGATACCAAGCTGCCGCCGCAGGCTGTCCACCTGCACATCCTTTATGTCTGTTCCGTCGATGAGGATGCGTCCGGCCTGAATGTCGTAGAAACGGGACAGGATGTTCACCATGGTCGTCTTGCCTGCACCGGTAGGACCCACAAGAGCCATCATCTGGCCAGGCAGGGCATGCAGGCTGACATCGTGCAGGACTGGCACATCCCCCAGGTATCCAAAGTCGACGTGGTCGAACACGACGTCGCCCTGGATTTGTTGCAGAGGCAGTGCGTCCGGCTTGTCCCGCAGTTCGGGCCTGTGGTTGACCACCTCGAAGACACGCTCGGCGCCAGCAAGGGCTGCCTGCACTGTATTCATGAGGTTCGCCATCTGCAGCAGCGGCTGTGAAAGGCGCTGGGTGTAGGTGAGGAATGTTGCCACCAGGCCGACGGTGACGATACCCTTGAGTACCAGGACGCCGCCCACGCCTGCCACAATAGCAACATCCACATGGTCGAGGAACTGCAGGAGCGGCATCATGATCATCGCAATGTACTGTGCCCGGCGCCCGGCCTCGCGCGCAGCATTGTTGCTTGCGTCAAACACCGTCAGTGCCTTGGCTTGCTGGCCGAATGCCTGGACGACGCGCTGGCCGCCGACTTCTTCGTCCATGACGCCGTTGAGGTCGCCGACCGTGCGCTGCTGCTTGAGAAACAGAGGGCGCGTCCAGCCCATGACCTTTCCAGTCAGGAAGAACATGAACGGCAGCATGACAAACGCCGTCAGGGCGAGCCATCTGCTGAGAACCAGCATCATGACGATCATGCCCAGGACGCTCAGCAGGTTGCTGATCAGCGACGTCAGGTCCTGCGACAGGGATTGGCTGACCGCGTCCATGTCGTTGGTCAGGCGGCTCATCAGGTCTCCCTGCGAATGGCGATCGAAATAGCTCATGGACAGGGTCTGGAGATGCTCAAACAAATCCTTGCGCATGTCGCGTACGGCTCGCTGAGAAACCCCGGCCATGATCCATGCCTGCCCCGATCCAGCCAGCCAGCTCCCCACGCCGGCCCAGATCATCAAGCCCGCAAGAGTCGCCACGGTCTGGATACTGTGTGTCTTGCTGATTGCGTCGATAGCCTTGCCAATAAGCAACGGACCGACGAGGGACAACCCCGCTCCAGCAACAAGGAGAATGACGACAAGCGCAAGCTGTCCCAGATATGGCCGCAGATACTGCATGAGGTGCCGCAGTGTCCCCTTGGCATCCTTGGCCCGTGCCGTTGCGCTGGCGCCGCCCATGGGACCGCCGCCGCGGACCATCTGTACGCTCGCCTTCTGTTCAGCCATTGCGGTTTCCTCCGTTCCCGAGCTGGGAATCGTATATTTCCCGATAGATGGGGCTGGTCTGCATCAACTCCTGATGCGTGCCCTCGGCTGCGATGCGACCCTTGTCGAGAACCAGGATCTTGTCCGCCCCAAGCACTGTGCTGATGCGGGTTGCAACCATAATGACGGTTGTGCCGGCATGTGTCTTGAGTAGTTCCTCCTGGATGTGCGCCTCGGTGTCTACGTCGACAGCGCTGGTGCTGTCATCCAGAATAAGGATGCTGGGCTTCATGAGCAGTGCCCGGGCAATGGAAAGACGCTGTTTCTGTCCGCCGGACAGGTTGGCGCCCCGCTCCTCGACCTTTGTGTCATATCCCTGCGGCAGACCGAGGATAAACTGCTCGGCTGCTGCAACGCGCGCTGCAGCCTGCACCTCCTCATCCGAGGCGTCCGGGCGCCCATAGCGAATATTGTCCCGGATCGTCCCCGTGAAGAGAACGGCCTCCTGCAGCGCAATACCCATGTGGCTGCGCAGCGAAGCCAGCGTCGCGTCGCGGACGTCGACGTCGTCCACCGTGATCCGGCCGCCGCAGACGTCATAGAAGCGAGGGATGAGGTTGACCAGCGTCGTCTTGCCGGAACCTGTCTCACCCAGAATAGCAACGGTCTGACCCGGCTCCACGACAAAACTCACGTCCTGCAGCACGGCATCACCACAGTCCTGCCCGTAGCTGAACGTCACATGCTCAAAGGCGACTCTGCCCTTGATGCCTGGGAGATCGCGAGCGTCAGGCTTGTCCACGATACTGCTTACTGCTTCGATCACACCGTTGATGCGCCCCGCCGAAGCTTCTGCCTGCGAGAGCACGATGATCAGGTTGGCCATCATGACGAGAGGAAACATCGTGAACATGAGGTAGTTGAGAAATGCCATCAGCTGTCCCGTTGTCAGGGCACCACCGACGATCTGCTTTCCACCCACCAGAATGATCGTCGCCATCCCGACATTGATGACCACCACCATCGTCGGCATGACCACTGCCAGGAGCCGCTGAACGCGGATGTTCTGCTCCATGAACTCGTCATTGGCCACGCCAAAGCGCCTGTTTTCCTCGCCGGAGCGGACAAAAGCCTTCACGAGGCGCATACCCGCCAGGTTCTCCTGCAAGACCGAGTTGAGGCGATCCAGCCTGGCCTGAACACGGAGCCAGATCGGCTGCGCTCTGGTCGAAACCAGAATGATCAGCGTACAGGCGACAACCAGAACGGCCAGCACGTCCAGTGCCAGCTTCGGGCTTGTCAGGAACATGAGAACAATGCTGCCCACCAGCATGAGCGGCGCCCGGGTTATCACGCGCAGGCTCATCTGAACGATGGTCTGCACGCGGCTCACATCACTCGTCAGATTCGTCATGAGATCGCC
>JAPLGI010000020.1 GCA_026390245.1 Caldisericota bacterium | reverse complement strand
CGAGGGGATGCTGGAGGAGAAGCGTCAGTATACGCTGTCACGCGTCCTGGCGACACCGACCTCTCGCAGCCAGGTCCTGCTGGGCAAGCTCGTGGGCGTCTTCGTCATCGCCGCTCTGCAGTTCGCGATGATCATCGCGCTCACCCGACTGCTGTATGGTGTGAACTGGGGCACTTCGGTGCCCGCGGTCATCGTCATGGCGACAGCCAGCGTGCTTGCCGGGGCAGGTCTCTCGACTCTCATCGCAGCCCTCGCGCGCACGCCCGAGCAGGCCGGCTCTGTCGGACCGGCCGTAGCCCTTGTCTACAGTCTTCTAGGCGGTTCAATGTGGCCCGTGTACAACATGCCGGCCTGGATGAACTCGGTGTCGCGACTCACGTTCACGCGGTGGTCGGTCGAAGGCTTTACCAGCCTCATGGTGAACGGCGGCGGTGTCATGTCCATCCTACGCCCGGCCGGCGTCTGTCTCGCCATGGCTGCCGCATTCCTGCTCATCTCCGTCGCGGTCCTGAACAGGAACTACCAGTAGATCAGGAGTGTGCCATGATCCGCAAAGCACTGTTCGTCGCAGGTCTTCAGCTGCGCCTCATCGCGCGGGACAGATCCTCGTTCATCTGGCTCCTGGTGGTTCCGATCGTCTTCACGACCGTTGTTGGCGTGGCGTTCGGCGAGTTTGGATCATCCGGTCCCGCGCCCAGGGTGCCCGTCGCTTTTGTCGACCTCGACCATGGGGAGGTCAGCGGCGTCTTCGAGCGAACCCTCCGTGCGGAGTCCGCCCTTGATGTCAGGATGCTTTCCGAAGCAGACGGCAGACAGCAGATCAGGGACGAGGAAGTCCCTGTACTCATTGTCATCCCTGCAGGGTTTGGCGCCGCCGTGGAAGCCGGCGAACCGGCGAACGTCGAAATGGTCCGGTCAGCGGGGCAATCGTCGGGCTACTTCCTTGAGCAGCTTGTATCAAATGCCGCGACCCGCGTGTCGACCCTGGCCTACGCTGCCTCAGTCACAACTGATCAGCTGGCAGCGTGGAAAACCCTCGATCCGGCCAGCCGTCTCGCAGCGTGGCGAACGGCATTTGCTGCCGCACAGACGACACTGGCCGAATCGCCGACTGTCACGACTGACTACTCGGTCCTGGCCCGCACGCAGCCACAGGTCCAGATCCCCGACAGCCCTACGCAAAGCAGTACCGGATTCGGCGCGATGTTCGTCATGGCAGGCGTGCTCGGAACCGCAACTGCCCTCGTAAGCGAGCGTCTGCGCAACACCCTTGCTCGCATCATGACGACCTCGACATCAGCCCTGACGTTCCTCAGTGGCAAACTGATGGCCATGATGGTCACGGGTGTTGCCCAGTTCACCTTGTTCATCGTGTGGGGTTGGGTGGTTCTCAGAGTCGATTGGGGCCGGAACCCTGTCGCAGTCGCAGCGATGGTGTTCCTGTACGTGTTCGCTGCCACCGGACTTGGCGTCCTGGTCGGTGCGCTGTGCAGGACGATGGCTCAAGCGAGCGTCATCGCGACATTCGTGACGTATGCCACGTCCATGCTGGCAGG
>JAPLGI010000013.1 GCA_026390245.1 Caldisericota bacterium | reverse complement strand
CGTCAGGACGACGAAATCGTCTTTGGCATCCTTGCCCTTGCTGCGCACGTACAGGAGCGTGGCGTTAGACGTCTGACGAATGTCTCCGACGTCGGAGCCCACGACTTCCATCGTCCGGAGACCCGTCCGAAGCATCAGGTTGATCATGGCAAAGTCGCGCACGCCGATGAGGTCGCTCGTATCGATGGAGCTCAACAGATCGCGCGCCTGCTGCAGGGTGAGAGGATCGCGGTTGAACCCGTACGAACGCTTGAACCCTTTCAGCCCTGCGGACACATCGGGATAGATGCGGTTGGACTCGAGATACTTGAAGAACTGGCGGACCGAGGTCAGGTACAGGTTCCCCGTCCGAGGCGATAAGCCCTCAGCCAGCAGGTGGCTCTTGTATTGGACGATGTCTGTCTTCGTCAGGTAGCCGACGCCACCGGTTGCCTCGCGAAGCGACAGGAACTCCTTGAACCGTTTGAGCGCCCGGCGATAGACCACCTTGCTCGTAACGCCGACATCCTGGGCGAGCAGAAAGCTCTCGATCAGCTGGTCGAGATTCGCCGCCAGCGTACCTGCAGGCTGTCGCGGCGCGATCTCCTTCATTTTTCGGCGGGGAAGTCGCTTTCAGCCGGGTCAGCCGGGATGTCCGTAACGATTCCGGCACTCATGAGAGCATCCTCCTTGATCATCGAGGGTTCCCAGGGAGGATCGAACACGAGATTCACCTGGACGTTCCGCACTCCGGCGACAGTCCGCACTCCCTGTTCAGCCTGCTGGAGCAAGTAGCTGCTCATCGGGCACTGCGGAGCCGTCATGGTCATGCGAACGGTGACGTCTCCGTCAACCGTGACCTCCACTCCGTAGATCAACCCGAGATCAACGACGTTGATTGGGATCTCAGGATCGTACACGGTCCGAAGAGCGTCAAGGATCTGTTCCTGTTCTATCATCGTCTATGCCTCCGATTGCGTGACGCGAGTCACGTGTGCACCGAGTTGACACAGCTTGCTCTCGAGCGCCTCGTATCCCCGGTCGATGTGATGGATTGACTTTACTGTCGTTATCCCGTGCGCCGCGAGACCAGCCAGCATCAGAGCGGCTCCACCTCGCAGGTCCTTGGCCTGCACCGTCGCCGAGTTCAAGGATTTCACGCCTTCGATGATCGCTGTCTCTTCGGCCACCTTGATGCGGGCGCCCATGCGCTCGAGCTCGAGGATGGCACCGAACCGGTTCTCGAAGATACTCTCGACGACGATCGAATTACCACTTGCCAGAGTCAGGTATGCAGTCATCTGGGGCTGGGCGTCAGTCGGATATCCTGGGAAGGTCAGGGTGCGAATGTCAGTCGACCGGTATTCTGGAACGCCCTTGACGACGACAGTGTCATCGCCCTCGACCTCGACCACCGCGCCTGTCTCTCGCAGTTTGGCGATAATCGACCAGATATGCCGGGCATCGACGCCCGTGATGGTGGCCTCGCCCTGCGTAATGGCTGTGGCCAGCATCAGTGTCGAAGCTTCGATACGGTCGCCGATGATTCGGTGGGACGCCCCATGCAGCTGAGTGACGCCTTCAACACGGAACCCGAACGGAAACACCGGCACGATGCGAGCGCCCGCTTTGTTGAGGAAGGAGATGAGATCGTACACTTCTGGCTCCTGGGCTGCGTTGAAGACGCGCGTTGTCCCCTCGGCAAGAGCGGCTGCCAACAAGAGGTTCTCGGTGGCACCGACACTGGGGAAATCGAGGTAGACGTCGCAGGCCTTCAGAGCTGTGGCTTGACCCACCAGATAGCCGTCTTTCCACTCAAACTGCGTGCCCATCGCTCTGAGACCTTTGATGTGCAGATCGATGGGACGAGCACCGATACTGCAGCCTCCCAGCGATGGAAGCATCGCTCGGTGCTCGCGCCCCAGCAGCGCTCCTACCAGTGTCTGCGTTCCACGCAAGCTGTAGCCGTTGGTATTCTCGACACGTGTCTCGATGGGTCCACGCGTGTCAAGAACAAGCTCTCCATCCACAAATGAGACCAGCTTGACGCCCATGGCCTGAATAAGACCGAGCAGAGACTGCAGGTCGCTGATGTCCGGCACATTCTGGAAGCTGACAATATCGCGGACAGCAATTGCAGCTGCCACAAGCGGCAAGATCGAGTTCTTGGCGCCACTGCACCTGACCGAACCGTGGAGCGAGTGTCCTCCTTCGATGAGAAAGCTCTGTTCCGTGGTCATGTGTTGCCCCCTCGGTGAGTTGCGTTGACGTAATCGTCGACGCGAGTGACTATCTGAGCAGCAGTTGTCCCATCGCCATACGGGTTCGCCCCATCCAGGCCCGAACCTGCAAAGCCACTTTCAGCGAGTTGTTCGAATGACGAAACAATGAGGTCTCCGTCCTGGCCAACCAGCTTGACCCAGCCGCTTGTCACAGCCTCGGGCCGCTCGGTCACTTCACGAAGGAGTAGCATCGGCTTGTGAAGCGTCACAGACTCCTCCTGAATCCCGCCTGAGTCGCTGAGAACGGCGACACAGTGTTCAAGCATATACAGGAAGTCAAA
>JAPLGI010000149.1 GCA_026390245.1 Caldisericota bacterium | reverse complement strand
ACCGGCTCCGCGCAGTTTCCGCTTCGTGCTCGTCAGCCGGAAAGTGCAGCGAGTGGTAACTCCATGCCAGGTCGGGCAGCCGGAAGTGCGAAGCGACACTCTGCGGCAGATACTCGGCGGTCCCTGAAGGAATGCGGCCTGCTGCACGCCACACATGACCCCGCAGTACCTTCTGTGAAAGGCCAGAGGTAAGGCGATACAGTGGCACGATCCGATTCATGTGGAGTTGGGCACCCGGCGTTCCTGACTCCTCGAAGGCCGGCTGCATCAATTGAGCTCCTTCGAACGAGTTCGCCAGTCGCCCATAGAAATCGTAGTCGTGTCCGACTTGAAGCCTGTTCTTCACGAATCGGTTGTTGAACCAGACGAGATGGAGAAGGTGCCCGCGTGGGTCCGTCGCAGTTGCCTTGACCAGAAGAACCTTGCGCCGGACTTCTGCGACGTCGACCAGGCGAGCCTTGATCAGGACCATCTGTCCAAGCGAATCGCGCGACAGCTCCGCCGGACGGCGCAGGTCAAGGTAGCCCTTGGGCGCATGCTGCAGAAGGTCGGCGATGCTGAGGACACCGAGTTTCCCCATCATCTCCTGAACGCGAGGTCCAACTCCCCACAAGGTGGACACCGGTTCCTCAAGGATCTGCAGCAGCACTCTCACGCCGACGGAGGAATCCTCGGGAACTGGGGCTTCATCGGCTGGAGGTGAACTTGCATGCCTTGGTGGCGCTGAAAGGGGAGGTGCCGCGTCATCCAGCAGGGCAAGAAGTGCCTGGCACCTCTCAGCCCGCGCACGCTTCGGCACAAACTGATAATCGACCAGCAGTGACCGCATTTCGTTCGACAAGCCAAGGCCGTCCGCAGGCTGCGTTCGGGTACAGGAGCCCTCTACGGTAGCCAACGCCAGCCGGGCGAACCCGCCTACGGCTGCGTCGTCGTTGCAGCCACGCTTGAGTTCCAGACGAACCAGACCTCGCAGGAGCTCTTTCCACGTGCCTGACCCGCCTGGACTGCCTCCGCCATTCACTGGGCCGACGATCCCAGAAGGCCCTGCAACACCCTAGGAGATGTCCGCAAGGAAACTGGTCCCCTCGACAGGATCCACCCCGAGATACTCGGCCACGGTAGCTCCAAGGTCGGCGAAGCCTTCCCGGACTCCAAGATAGGTCCCCCCACGGCGCGAGGGCGAATATGCGAGAACCGGCACATACTCGCGCGTATGGTCAGTATGCGCCGTAAATGTCGGGTCACAGCCATGGTCGGCGGAGATGAGCAGGATGTCGTCATGCTTCATCGACCTGAGCAGCTCGGGAAGGGCTTCATCGAAGCGCTCCAGAGCGACGGCATAGCCGGCAACATTCCGGCGGTGGCCGAACAGCATATCGAAGTCGACAAGATTGGTGAACAGCAGTCCCTCCCAGGTGTTCGCTCTCAGCAGCTCGATCGTCTTCTGGATACCCTCATCATTGTTTCCCGTGTGGAAATGCTGAGTGAACCCTTCGCCTGCAAACAGGTCGTAGGTCTTCCCGACTCCGATGACGTCCATGCCGGCCTTGCTCACCTGCGTGAGCGTGGTGGGGAGCAGTGGTCGAGCTGCAAAGTCGTGCCGATCTTCTGTTCGCACGAAGTTGCCCGGGGTTCCGATGAATGGACGCGCAATGACCCGGCCGACGAGGTGCTCACCCTGCAGAATCTCCCGCCGGCTGATGTCGCACATCTCATACAGTCTGTCCAGAGAGATGATGTCGGTGTGGGCGGCAATCTGGAACACGGAGTCTGCGGACGTATAGACAATTGGATATCCCGTGCGCATGTGCTCTTCACCCAGTTCCGCGATTATTGTCGTCCCAGACTCGGGTCGGTTGCCAAGAGCCTTAGTGCTGAACCGCTTTTCAAAAGCATCGATGACCTCAGGTGGAAATCCGTCGGGATACGTGGGAAATGGCTTGGTCAGCGTCAGCCCCATCATCTCCCAGTGCCCGCTGACAGAGTCCTTGCCCTTGGCCTTCTCCTCCATGATCCCGAACGACCCTATGGGGCCGTCGAAGCGCAAATCAAGCAGGTATTTCAGACCCAGTTCCTCAAGGTGAGGGAGGCGGAATCCTGGCACGCTCTTATAGATGTGGCGAAGCGTGTCCGATCCGCCGTCCCCATAGATGAATGCATCTTTGGCCGCGCCGATGCCGACGCTGTCCAGAACAATGACGATTGCTCTCTTCTTCATGGCTTGTCTGCCCCTTCCTTTGCACTGGTTTCCTTCTCCGCCTGGCGACGCTTCCCGCGGCGGCGAGCCGGTCTCAGTACGAATTCGCCAATGGCTGTGATGCCACCGGCACCCATCTTGACATAATGATCGAAAAAGCGCCAGATCAGAATGAATGCTCCCAGGATGCCATTTGGAACGAACGCTGCGAACAGTGCCACGGCGCCGAGTTCCGCTCCGACAGATGC
>JAPLGI010000201.1 GCA_026390245.1 Caldisericota bacterium | reverse complement strand
GGCGAAGGAGATGAGTTTTCTCTCGACCTGAAAGCGCGCAACCTGGAGATGCTGTTCGACCACGTGGACCTGACCGTGGCATGGGATCCTGCACTGGTCGCCTTTCAGGGGGCGACCGGGTCTGCGTCGCTGGCGACTCCTGTCGGACCGTCCGTCGAGCCTGGCATTCTGCACATCCAGAGTGATGTCATCGGCTTGTCCGTCGGCGAGGCCATCCTGGGGTCCCTGCGGTTCACAGCCATGGCTCCAGCTGACAAGACCGGCATCAATCTGCGTGGCGCCATCACCCTCGGCGGCCTCCCTGTCCGGACGACCACAGGCGGCTGTGCAGTAAGTATCAGTCCCCGGTTTGTACTGCCCGGGACGCCCGGCGGACTGACCGCGGTGGGAGAACAGGGGCAGGTGCGGGTAAGCTGGCAGGCGTCGACTCAGGGAAGCTATCCCGTGCTGCGGTACGACGTCTATCGCAAGCAGGGAGCGTCAGACCTCGAGACGGCGGAGCTAGTCGGCGAGGCATTGCCAGGTGCGACGCAATTCGTCGACCACGGTCCTCTCGAGCGCCTCAGCTACTATTACTGGGTCATGTGCGAGGACGCCAGGGGAAACGTCAGCAACCCGGCGGGGCCTGCCAAGGCGCGGCCAATCATCAACACAGACCCCATCACCAAGGTGACCCTGGTCTTCACCATCGACAAGCCCACGGTCGTCATGAACGGTGTGACCGTGCCCATGGAAACGGCACCCGTCATTGAGAATGGACGGACCATCCTGCCCATTCGATATATCGCGACGCCGCTGGGAGCACAAGTTCTGTGGAACCCCAAGGAGCAGAAAGTCACGCTGATTGGCAACAGGAAGGTGGAGTTGTGGATCGGCAAGCCGACGGCAAGGGTCGACGGTGTGGACGTGCTCATCGATCCGGCCAATCCGAAGGTGGCGCCTCGCATCGTGGGTGGCAGGACCATGCTTCCGCTTCGCTTCATCAGCGAGACCTTCGGCGCGCAGATCGTCTACGATGCTCTGCTGCGCACGGTCACCGTCACCCTCATCAGGACAGCCTAGGAGTTGCTTATGGTGAAGTTCAAGGAACCCTTCAACGGCATTTCGCACCTGCTCGGCAGCATAGCCGCCATTGTCGTCACCGTCCTGCTGGTGAGAGCGGCCGTCATTCGCGGCGGTGGCCGGGAAGGTGTTCCCTTCCTCGTCTATGGCCTCAGCATGGTTCTGCTGTACTCCGCAAGCGCCTGGTATCATCTGCTCGACGTCAGTCCGCGGGCCCACGTCGCGCTGCGCAGGCTGGACCACATCAGCATCTCCGTCCTCATCGCGGGCACCTACACACCCATGTGTCTCATTGCGCTGCGCGGGCGTGTGGGTGTGCTGCTGTGCTGGGGCGTGTGGGTCCTGGCGGGGGCCGTCATCCTCACCGACGTCTTCTGGCTCGACGCCCCACGGGGCCTCAAGGCTGGACTGTACGTTCTGCTTGGCTGGTTCGCCGTGTGGGCGACAGTTCCGCTGCAGCGTGCCATCGGATGGAGTGGCATGGCCTGGATGCTGGCCGGGGGTCTTGCCTACAGCGGCGGCGCAGTGCTGTACGCCATCAGGAAGCCCAATCCCTGGCCCGGTGTGATTGGCTTCCACGAGATCTGGCACCTGTTCGTGCTGGCCGGCAGCGCCAGCTTCGTCATCCTGATCTGGCGCTACGTGCTGCCCCTGGTGAAGGTCCTCTGACATGAGCCTGCACTTCGAGGCGCTGACGGCTCACCTGTGGGCAGCGAAGTGCCGCGGCTACGCCATGAACACCGGTATCCTGCACGACGCAGCACATGCCGCGCTCATCGACCCGGCGCTCCTTCCCGACGAGGTGGACGACATCGCCGCCTTCTGCGAGAAGCAGCAATTGGAAGTCGAGACCGTCGTGATCACGCACCATCACTGGGACCATGTCCTGGGTGTCCCGCGGTTTCCCGGCGCGCGCGTCGTGACGCACCAGGCGTACGCCGCTCAGACCGTCCTCGACCTGGAGTACACGCGGAGAGCGGTCCAGCGCTTCTACGAGGCTGAGGGGGTGGCGTCCTCCGCGCCGTTCGCACCGCCCATGCCCGACCAGACCGTCGACCGCATCATCGGGCTCATGGTGGGAGACATGCGCGTCCAGCTGTTTCACACCCCCGGGCATGCGCGTGACCATGTCTCGATCTACGACGCCGAGTCCGCCTTCCTGTGGGCCGGCGATCTCCTTAGCGACCTTGAGATCCCTTTTGTCAGCGACCGGCTCGATGCCTTCGAGCGCACACTCGACATGTTCGCGGCGATGCAGATCGATCTGCTCATCCCCGGTCATGGGAACGTCACGTGCGACCCAGCAGAAATCAGGAGCCGCATCGGGGAAGACCGCCGGTATCTTTCTGAACTGCGCGAGCGGATCGAAGCAGTCGTCCTCGCCGGTGGATCGGTGCAGGCCGCGACAGCGGCCTGCACCGGCATGGTCTTCCGGTATCCCGCCCAGAACCACGAACCGCACCTCATGAACGTCGAACAGGTCTTCCTCGAATGCGGCGGCTCCGCCCCCTCCAGCGCCCCTCTCGGCTGGTCCCGCGAATTGTGAATCCTCTTGTACCAGGTACAATGATATTCACAATTGATCAACGACTGCATCAAGGAGGTATGTGAAATGGGTAGAGCGCCGCGCATCGAGTACGAGGGAGCCGTGTATCACGTGACCAACCGGGGCAACGGCCAGGAGATGATCTACTGGGAAGAAGCTGACTGGAAAGCCTTCCTAGGGATTGTCAGTGACGTCGTCTCAGAGTTTGGCTGGCGGATTTACACATATTGCCTGATGGGTAATCACTACCATCTGCTGCTGGAGACCCCTCAGCCCAACCTCTCGCTCGGGATGAGAGAGTTGGACTTACGATATACCAAGCGATACAACGGCAGATACGAGCATTCGGGTCACGTGTTCCAGGGTCGTTATTGGTCAGGGCTCGTGTTCAATGACAACTACCTGATCGACGCGGCGAGCTACATGCTTCTCAACCCAGTGCGGGCGCAACTGGTACATTCTCCGGAGGAGTGGCGGTGGTCGAGCTGTGCGGCCATGGCCGGTCTTGTCCCGTCGCCTTCGTGGCTCAACGTAGACTGGTTGCCGGTTGATTTTCAAAGTGCACGGGGCGACCCAAATGGTCCATTCCTGTCCTATGTCCGGGAGTGCGCTGGCAAGCCGCGTCCAGCGAACCTGGAGACACAGCGTCGCCATATTCACAGAAATGTGAAGGCCATTGTGCCTGACCCCAAAGGGATTCACAATTGAGCATCTTCAAGCTGAAGGCACCGTTTGAACCGTCAGGGGACCAGCCGCAGGCCATCGCCAAACTGACTGCCGGGATCCAGGAGGGCGACCGCTTCCAGACGCTGGTCGGCGTCACCGGTTCTGGCAAG
>JAPLGI010000070.1 GCA_026390245.1 Caldisericota bacterium | reverse complement strand
GATATCCTGCGCAGCCTTCTTGGTACCGATGAAGATGACATTGCCACCTTCGCGCGAGATTTTCGAAAGGAACGCGTACGCTTCGTCGAGCTTGGAAACAGTCTGCTTGAGATCGAAGATGTGAATGCCGTTGCGCTGTGTGAAAATGTAGTGCTTCATGCGCGGGTCCCATCTGCGGACCTGGTGACCAAAATGCACGCCTGCCTCAAGCAGGGACTTCATTGTTACGACTGCCACAATAGTGCCTCCTGTTAGTTTTTGCCTCCGCCCGTTCATCTTCCGGAGAACCGCAATGCGGAACACTCCAGAATCCCGGGCGTGCGGAATCCTGCATGGCAATTGTACCAGAAAATGCTGCCGCTGGCAAGCGCGGCGGCGTGAGGACCGGAAGAACGCAAGAGGCCGAGGACATCTGTGTGGAAACGATGCGGTGTTCACGCTTCAGGGTGCGTGGCTTCAAATGATTGACTTGTATTTCATCGCCTCTACAATAACAGTGAGAGGCAGGAAGTCCGTTGTTCTCTCCGAGAATGCGCGCTGGTTGAAAGAGCACGAGAAGGGCATGAGGAGGATTCATGGATGAAGTCTTGCGGAGCCTGAACAAGGAAATGGGCGTGACAGGGAGTGCCATCGTAAGCAAGGACGGCCTTGTCATCGCCAATGCCCTGGACCAGGATGAGGAGTCGGTCGCCGGCATGGCGGCCAGCGTTTTTCAAAGCGCTTCGACGACGTCCGGCATCATGTCCATTGGAGCGATCGGTATGATTACTCTCGAGAGCGACAAAGGCAAAGCCTTCATGATCGACCTGCCTGACGCATTTCTCGTGGTTCTTACGAACGCAGAAGTGAACCTCGGACGACTGCGGATCGAGATTCGCAAGGCTGCCAACCTTCTCAAGACACAGATGTAGCCGCTGCTGCGCGCGGACACTTCTGGCGCGGCGCCGTCGGTCACCCGACAACATTGGTCCTATTGTGGTGCAACCCGGACGCTGAAGGCTGTTCTCAGGAACGTACACTCAGCGTGCGCGACAGTGAACAAGGAGGAACCATGTCAGAAAGCTTTATGGACAAGCTCAAGAATGCTGCGGGAAAGGTCGCCGATGGGGCAAAGGATCTCGCGGCAAGCACCAAGCTGAAGATGGACGTCACCGGTCTTCAGGGCAAGATCAAGGACGCGAAGCAGGAATTTGGCGTGAACGCATACGCCATGCTTGAGCAGGGAAAGACGATCGACGACATCACGGCCGCATTTGCCACCGTCAAGGCGGCAGTTGATGAGCTTGAGGCTCAGGTAGCCGCAAAACAGGAAGAGCTCAAGAAGATCAGCGCCGACAACGCTTGAGTTTCTTCCCCGCCAGGGGTTTCCTAAGGCGTGCGCTTTCGGCGCACGCCTTTTTGCTTTGCCCGTTGCGGATACACTGATTTCATGACAGAACACGAACTGGAGTTCTTACTGCGCGAACTGACCACCTCGCAGGACTATGACGGGCAGATTGTCGGCCGACTGGACTTCGAAGCACGAGACGCCACGTTTGACCCTCTGCCTCCTGCCCTGGACCCAGACTTGTCAGCCGACCTGGCAGACATGGGCCTCCGTGAACTGTACGCCTTCCAGCGCGCTTGCTTTGACAGTGCCTCAGACGGCTACAATGTGACGGTGGTCAGCCCCACGGCGAGCGGCAAGAGCCTTGCCTTCCAGCTTCCGGTCCTGGACCATCTCCTCAAGCATCCCGGTACAACAGCCCTGTTCCTGTACCCCACCAAGGCTCTCATCGAAGATCAGCTGACCAAGCTGAGAGACATGGAACGATGCATGGACCGCGTCAACACCGCGGTCTATGATGGCGATACCGACCCCGAAGCGAGGCGCCACCTGCGCAAGTTCGGGCGACTGATCCTGTCAAACCCTGACAGTCTCCACTACAGCATTCTGCCGTACCACGAGAGCTGGTCG
>JAPLGI010000008.1 GCA_026390245.1 Caldisericota bacterium | reverse complement strand
AATGCGGCGCAGGTTCTTTTTCTCGATGCCGACACCGCTGTCCTTGACTGAGAGAGCGACAAATACGCCCGGCTCGGCTCCAGGGTGCGCCATGAGTTGCTCCGCGTCGAGGACCTGGCGCCAGGTCCGGAACGTCAGGCTTCCGCCCCGTGGCATCGCATCGCGCCCGTTGATTGCCAGGTTGAGGATCACTTGCTGGAGCTGTCCTGGATCTCCCAGGACGGTGGCCTGGTCAGTATCAAAGTGCTCCGTCACAGTGATATTCTTGTTGACTGTCCGAGTGTGCTGGATCACATGCAGGCCTTGCTGCATTGTACTCCCCGGTGCGGCGTCCGGTTCCAGCATGTTGGCATATCCCAGGATGCCTGTCAGAATGTTGTTGAAATCGTGGGCGACGCCGCCGGCCAGAAGCCCGATCCCCTCCAGCTTCTGCGACTGGCGCAGCTGTTCCTCGAGGGCGGCTTCCTGCGTGATGTCACGCCCGACGTATGTGTAATTGGCGACCTCGTCGCCCGGGCCCCGGACGGGGCTGACCGTCAAGTCGAGTTCCACCGCACTGCCATCTTTCCGTACGCTGGTGATCTTCTTCTTCCAGCTGTCGTAGGTGGTCAGGTGCTCTTCTGTGCGCCGCTCGAGAGGGACTGCTACCTCTTCTCCGAGGAGACCCCGGATGTCGTGGCCTCTGCTTTCGGCCTCCGGAAATCCGGTCGCGTGCCCAAAAGCAGGGTTGACGTACGTGACGATGCCGTCGGGATCGGTGATGGCGATGGCGTCGGCTGCCTGTTCGATGGCGGTCGCCAGACGAAGCGCCCTGGCCTCGGCCCGTTCGCGCCGGAGATCGTTGATCACAAGGAAAACGATACCCATCACTAGCATGGCCATGATCAGGATGGTGAAGAAGACGAGCCTGCGGTTGGTGTCAAGGATCGTGACGGGGCGGTTGATCACCGTAGCGCCGACGGGAAGGCTGGACAGGGGAATACTGAATGTCTGCAGCTTGAGCCAGTCGAAGGCCACGAGTGTCGACCGCTGTGTCACAACTGGAATCGAGCTGACGGGCTCGCCGGCCAGGATGCGGGTGACGAGTTCTCCCGCCTGTGTTCCCTCCACCTCAGCGCTGGTCAGTACGCCGCCGACGATGCCCTGACCCAGGCAGTGTTCATACATGCCGTAGATGGGAAGGCTGGTGTGCCGGGCAAGTTCTGCAGTAAATTCCGGCATGTCCATGAAGACCCCGTCGCGATCACGAACAAACGGCGCAGCCAGGATGATGGTGCCGCCGGGGAGTTTCGCCACAGTGTCCATGACCTCTGCGATGGTTGCATCAGGGGAGAACGTGAACGCAGCTCGGTCCTGAAACAGGGGGATGGCCGTCTCGATCGTTCGGCGAACAGCAAGTCCCGTCTCAGTGAAGTCGGTGATGACATAGACATTGGTGGTGCGGGCATGGAGCCTGAGTGCCAGAGCAAGTGTCCCGGCGGGATCGATCTCCTCGGCCACCCCCGTGACATCCTGCGCTCCCCTGAGCAGAGATGCCTGATAGTCGTTGATGCCACAGAACACAATGGGCACGCCGGAAAACAGGCTGCTGCGGCGGTCCAGGGCAAAGTCCAGCGCCGGGTTGTCGGTGACGATCAAAACGTCAGGCTTGCCGGCACCGTAACGCGTCTGCAGCAGCTTCTCGACAGCATCGAGGTTCTGTTGCGCGGGGAACCGGCGCCAGTCGAGGTACTCGACGAAAAGTCGAACCCCTGATGCATCATGAAGGCCGCTGCGGATGCCGGCGACCTCACCATCTGTCCAGGAGTAGCCCTGCTGGTACGAGTTCAGGACAAGGACACTACTGGAAGGTGTTGCCAGAGCGGTGGCTGGAAGCCCGGGCATTGCTGCGAGAGCTGCAGTCAGAACGAGCAATATAGCAAGACGGGATGCCTTCATGAACAAGCCTCCAGGCCACGACCATTGCGGAACAAAGGGCGACACACGACTATTGTGACGCTCAGACTCTGCTACTCATGAGGAGGCTGGTCGGCCAGCGACGCGAGGGCCGACGTCAGCTCAGCGAAGTTGTAGGGCTTGGCAAGCACACCATCGAAGTGATACGCGCGGTACTCGGCCATGACGGGGTCTGTGGCGTATCCGCTCGAGGCAATGAGCCGGGCGGGCGTATGGCTTGCGCGAAGCAGGACGGCGGCCTCCTCTCCGCCCATGCCGCCCGGGATGGTCAGGTCCATGATGATGACGTTGAACGGACGTCCGGCGGCAGTTGCGTCTGCATCCGCATGGATTGCGCTGGCGCCGTCAGGGACGGCCTCTGCGTCATAGCCCAGCTTTTTCAGCATGGCGACCACCACCTGTCGCACCGAAGGTTCATCGTCCATGACCAGGACACGGCCCTGTCCGCTGACGCAGGGAGCCGTCTCGGACGACGGACGGGATGGATGGGCAGGAGCAGCCGGCAGGAAGATGGAGAAGGTCGTGCCGGCTCCCTGCCTTGAGGTCACGCCGAGGTATCCGCCATGCTTGTGGATAATAGCATAGGACGTCGCGAGACCAAGGCCGCTGCCGCGGCGCTTTGTACTGAAGAAGGGATCGAAGATCTTGCGAAGGTCGCTTGCGGCGATTCCGGTGCCGGTGTCGCTCAGGTCGATCTGGACATAGTCGCCGGGCGCAAGGTCGGGATATGGAACCGGGTCAGCAAGAATGACGTTGCGTGCCGAGGCGGAGACTGTTCCTCCGGCAGGCATCGCCTCGTCGGCGTTGATGACGATGTTGGAGAAGACTTGGGACAGCTGTCCCTTGTCGACATTCGCCCACCACAAGTCCGCAGGCAGGTCGAAGCGAGGCGTAACATCAGAACCGCGCAGGGCGAAGCTGACCGCTTCCTGCAGGATTTGAGCCACATCCTGGACGGAACGGACAGGCGCGCCTCCCTTGGCAAACGTCAGCAGCTGCTGCGACAGCCCGCGAGCCTGGAGGATCTCCTGCTCTGCCTCCTGCAGCAGTTCGCGGGAGCGGTCTGCGTCATCTTCGATGCGTGCCAGGTTGATGTTGCCGATGATGCCGGTCAGCATGTTGTTGAAGTCATGCGCGATGCCACCTGCAAGGGTCCCCAGCGACTCCAGCTTGTCTACCCGCTGAAGCTCCTCTTCGAGGTAGACACGGTCGGTGACGTCGACACCAGAGGAGACGAGCCCGGTGATCCGGCCATCGGCATCCCTCAGCAGAGAGTCATGCCACGCCACGATGCGCTCTTCGCCACTGCGCGTGACGACCGGGTTCTCCGTAAAACGGGGAATAGGTCTTCCCTCAAGCTCGCTGCGGATCAATGCCTTGATCCTGTCTCGCTCGCGTTCCGGCAGCCTCATTTCGAGCCAGTCCTTGCCGACGATCTCCTCCGGCGTGTAGCCGAAGAAGTCGTAACCTGTCTGGTTCAGGCGTACAAGTCGGAGGTTCAGGTCGGTGACCTCCATGATGACCCCGGACGAATTGAAATAGGTTTCCGCCTTGGACGCCTCTCTGCGTGCGGATTCCTGCGCGGCATGCCGTACGGTGGCATCATGGGTGATCAACAGGACCCGATCGTCTGTGAGTGGGCTGATGCGGACCTCCAGCCAGTGCGGAGACCCTGCGATGCCGCGGCTGAACTCCATTTCAGTTGTCACCTGTTCAGACAGCGCCTTCTCAACCTGGCGGAGAATCGCCTCGGCAGTCTCAGGAGTGAAGACGTCGCGCGCATTCCGTCCGATCAGGCTATCCACTGAGTACGACGGCGACGCCCCGGTGGGCACTGCTTCAAGGCACTCGCCATCGCGGTTCAGGATGATGATCACGTCGTTCATAGCCGCAAACAGGGCACGCAGCCGTGCCCCAGATTCCTGCAATGCGTGTTCGGCTTGGACACGGTCGGTGACATCGATCATCGCAACAAGGACCCGGTGGAGATTTCTCTCCTTGCCGGGTGCGACCATCCACTGCGACGAGACAACAAGTGGCTTGCCCGTCACCGTGGAAACCGGTCCTTCCCACGCAAACGAGAGATCTCCGGCAGCAATATGCACCAGCTCATCCTCGAAGCGCTCGAGGGCCTCATCAGGCATGCTGCGCATAAGCGTACCGATGAGGTCATTCTTGTTCGTGGCACCAGCCAATCGGATGGCTGCGCGGTTGACATCGACGACACGGACGAGCGATGCAAGCTCACGGACGACGTCTGGACGCGCATGCAGCCATGACGCGACATCTCCCGTCCCTGAAGGAAGTGCCTGTCTCAGACGCTGGTCAAGGTCGAAGAAGTCCTCTTCCCACAGGGCGACGGGAGCGTCTTCGAAGAGCGATCGATAGCGCAATTCACTCTCCTGTATGGATAGTGCGGCACGCTGGCGGTCGATGGAGATGGCGATCTGGTCTGCGACAAACGACAGAACGTCCCGGTCCCGTTCGCTGTAGCGATAAGATCCGTGATACACCTGCACGGCAATGACCCCGATTGGCTTTCCCTGCAGCTGCAGTGGTACACCGAGCCAGCTGATGGGAGGCGTTCCCGTGGGTATCAGACCCCCTGACTTGATCGGTTCTTCCTCATGGAACTCACTCAGGAGCAGCGGTGTTCCGGTGCGCAGAATATGTGCCGTCAATCCTGTTTCGGCTGTCTCCGGGTCAGGCGGCGCATCGTACTCGTCAAAGTAGCATGGATACGTGATGATGTTTGTCTGAGGATCCCGGAGAGCGATATACAGGTTCTCCGCAGGCATCAGCCCGGCGATGATGCGGTGGATGCGCTCGTACAGCCGGTCCAGATTGTCGGCTGACGCTGCTGCCTGCGAGATGTGGTAGGTGGCATCCTGAAGCTGGCGCGCGTGCACGGGTTCGTCGATGTCGACGATCGTGCCCTCGATCATCAGCCTGCGGTCGACCATCGTCTCCGGACGACCCTGTTCCCAGACGGTCCGTTCAGTCCCATCAGGCTGAATGAGACGATACTCGATATGGAAAGGCTCTCTCCTGTCGATCGCGGCCGCGACGGTCTCGACATACCGATACACGTCGTCCGGATGCATTGTCTGCACCAGAATCTCCGGTCGCCCAATCAGGTCGGCCGCTGAGCGGCCGTAGATGCGCTCACATCCTCCGCCGACAAACTCGAACGCGAACGGTGCCTGGGCAGAGGCACGATAGACCATGCCAGGCAGATTCGCCATCAGTCGGGCCAATTCCTGGTCGTCCGTCACGTTCTGTGTGACCGGCATGTCCTTGTCGCTCATCCCAGCCTCGGCATCACGATTGTTTCCGCACAATTTGTTCTCCTTCATGCGATTCTCATTATGGCGGAGAACGGGCGCCGTGCAAGATGGCTGGCAGCGGCGCCACTCTTGCGCAGACGGGAATCCAGCCCTGGTTTGAGATGCAGGGTTTCACCCGTGCGGAGGTCACAGAGTGCACTTGGTGCGGTGTCAATTTTGAGTATGCTGAGTGTCTGCTCACATAGTGAGCGAATACTCAGGAACTGGAGTTGAGGAATGATGGACGATCAGAACCATCAGGACGGCTTTGCGCGGAGGGAACGGCGCGTCGGGCGTCGGCAGGAGGAGATCCTTCAGGCGGCTGCCTCCGTGTTTGCCGCAAAGGGATACGCCTCAGCGACGACCAGAGAGATCGCCGCCACAGCCGACATCGCCGAAGGCAGCATCTATAACTACTTCAGCAGCAAACGAGACATCCTCATTTCCATCATCTCCCGTTTTCCGTCCCCCGTGGATCGCCTGCTTTCCGGTATTGAACGCGTGACCGACCGTGAGGGGTTCGTCCGCCTCATCGAGCGTGCCGTGCTAGCACCTGCACCCGAACAGCCCTGTATGCGCACGATCATCCAGGAAGCGTGGACGGACGACGAGTTGTTCCGCCAGTACCAGGCGGGGCATATCGAAGAGTTGACGTCACGCCTTGCACGTGTCATCAGCCGGGGAGTGAAGGCTGGCTGGCTGCGGTCCATGGACCCTGATGTCACCGCCTCAGCCGTGATTGCACTGCTGATGGCATTCATGATGCATCCGATGCGGGCGTTTCCCGCGGTGGAAACGCCCGAGGCGCGGACCCGGCGGGTGCGGTCGGCAATCGACATTCTGTTGTACGGCTTGATGGGGAACCAATCCCCCGGACAGGAAAAGGAGTAGCATATGCATCAGCTAATGAAGATCGTTCGCTTCCTGAAACCGTATCGGACCAAGGCCATTCTGGCGATGCTGGCGCTCATTGTGACGATTGCCAGCGATCTTGCTGTTCCGCGCCTGATCCAGAATGTGGTCGACAACGGCATCTCGAGGAATAACATGCAGGTG
>JAPLGI010000017.1 GCA_026390245.1 Caldisericota bacterium | reverse complement strand
GGACACCCCGGAAAACCGCAGCTTTCTCCTCATGACCCGCGACCTGCTGCCCCGATTGCCCCTCTCTATCGAGTTCCGTGACCGAAGCTGGCACAACGAAGGCACCCTGACGTTTCTCAGGCAGGAACGCCTCGGCTATGTCGCCGTCGACGAGCCGCAGCTGCGCAATCTCCTGCCCCTGGTCCCGGCCGTAACCAGCGACGTCGCCTATCTCCGATTGCACGGACGCAATTCAAGCTGGTTTGGCGCGAGCCGCGAGGAACGGTACGACTACCTCTACTCGAAGGAGGAGCTGGAGCAGGTGCTTCCGGCCATCCGCACCATGGCGGCAAGCGCGCCCCTGATGTTCGTCATGACCAACAACTGCCATCGGGGCCAGGCGGTCCAGAACGCACGGGACCTGCAGGCAATGCTGCAATTCCCGCAGAATCAGTAGACTCCCAGAACGACGTCCGCTATGTTGTCGGAGTGATCTGAGATACGCTCCAGGTTCGTGAACAGGTCGACCACAATGACGCCGACCTGGGGGTCCAGCTCGTGCGCATTCAGCCGGGAGATGTTGCGGGACATGCACTCCTTCGTCATCACATCACATCGGTCTTCCATCTCCTTCACCCGATGCGCACGTTCAACGTCGTAGTCCCGGAGTGCATCCATGGCCTCGTCCAGAGTCGCAAGAACATGTGCAAACTCAGCCTTCAGGTCATCCTGCGTCCCATCGTTGAACTTCAACCTCTTGTCGTCCTTGATCTGGATGAGCTCGACAAGGTTCGTGGCATGGTCGCCGACACGTTCGATGTCGTTGACTGCATGCATAAGGGCCATCACACGTGTGCCCTGTGCCTCGGAGAGGTCGTGCTCGGTGATCTTGGTGAGGTATCCCGTGATCTCCTTCTGCATCGAGTTCACCAGTTCCTCGTTGCCAAGCACATTCTCAAGGAGATTCACGCGGTTCTCGAAGAGGGCGATCCTGCAGTTGTTCACCATCTCATAGGCAATATGACCCATGCGGTAGAGTTCCTGTGTCGCCTGGGAAAGAGCTACCGACGGCGTCACTAGCACCCGGTCATCGATGAACTGGACAACCCGCGTCTCAATCTGCTTCTCGTTGGACGGCAGGAGGCGCATGACCAGTTTCTCGAATGGGTTGATGAAGATCAGGGCAATGATCGTCATGAGGACATTGAACATCGTGTGTGCGTTGGCGACCTGGTGTGGAAGCGTCGATGCCGTGAGTTCCACCAGCTTCGCAAATGGCTTGAGGAACGGGAACATGATGACGGTGCCCATGAAGTTGAAGAGGAAGTGCGTAAGTGCCGCTCGCCTGCTGGTGACGTTGGCGCCGAGACTCGCAAGTCCAGCGGTCAGGGTCGTTCCGATATTGGCTCCCAGGATCAGGGCGATAGCTGAAGGCAGTGTAATCATGCCTTTCATCGCAAGAGCAACGATCAAGCTGGTACTCACCGACGAACTCTGGATGAGCGCCGTGAACACGGCTCCAGCGCCAACGCCCAGGATGGGGACCTTGCCAAACCGTACCAGGAAGTCGATGAAGCCCTGGCTGTCCTTAAGAGGCGCAAGTGTGTCTGCCATGAAGTAGAGACCGAAGAACAGAATACCGAAGCCAAGGATGGCCTCGCCGACAGCCTTGCTGGTCTTGCGCTTGACGAAGAACTCCATCATGACGCCGACCAGCATGAACAACCACACCAGCTTGTCCAGCTTCAGCACGATGATCTGGGCTGTGATGGTTGTGCCGATGTTGGCGCCGAAGATGACTCCCATGGCCTGCCGTAGCGTCATCAGTCCGGCATTGGCGAACCCGACGACCATGACGGTCGTTGCTCCACTGCTCTGGATGATGCCGGTGACCAGCATACCAACCAGCACTCCGCGGATTGGCTTGTTCGTGAGGGCTTGCAGGATGCGTCTGAGCGAGTCCCCGGCCGCTTTCTGAAGGCCGTCCCCAAGGAGTTTCATGCCATACAGGAAGAAGGACAGCCCAATGACGAGATTCATGGCTAACGAGAGGTACTGCCCGCGCATTCGTGCCTCCGAGGATCAGTTTTCGGGTCGGTCCGGTACTGTGCCGCCTCTGTATTCTATTGCATTACCTGGACAGGTCAAAGAACAAATGGAAAAGACCAGACAGCATTCTCATGCAGGACTAGCGGGTCGGTCGATGCTGCTCCCAATTCCAGGCAGTCCGGACGATCACCTCGAGATCCGCCAGCGCAGGAGTCCATCCCAGCTCACTGCATGCGCATCGATTGCTGGCAACGAGCACGGCAGGGTCCCCTGCTCGCCGTCCCGACTCGAGAGTGGGTATCTCGTGCCCCACCACGCGCTGGGCAGTCTCGATGATCTGTCTCACGGAGAATCCTTCACCATTCCCCAGGTTGTATGTGGCTTCTGCGTGTCCCTCGAGTGATTCCAGGGCGAGGACATGGGCATCTGCAAGATCATTCACGTGGATGTAGTCTCGGACACAGGTGCCGTCAGCTGTCGGATAGTCACTTCCAAAGACACTCACCGACGGTCTCCGGCCAGCTGCGGCCTGCAGTATCAGTGGAATCAGGTGTGTTTCCGGATCGTGGTCCTCTCCATTCCCGCCATTGGGGTCGGCTCCAGCCGCATTGAAATACCTCAGGGAGACTGAACGAAACCCATATGCCGCGACGTAGTCATGCAGGATGCCCTCGATGACCATCTTGGTGCGCCCATACACGCTGGTAGGCGCCAAGGCACTGTCCTCGTCAATCGGTACGCTCGCCGGCTCCCCGTAGACGGCAGCCGAGCTGGAAAAGACCATGCGATCGACGCCCGTTGCTCGCATGGCGTCGAGAAGGTGCAGTGTGCCGATCACGTTGTTCGTATAGTAGGCGCGAGGCTCGATCATCGATTCGCCCACGAGGCTGGAGGCTGCAAAGTGGACAACGCTTGTCACGTGGAACTGCCGAATGGTCATCGCGACATGGGCAGTGTCAGTGATATCGCCGACGATGAGCGGAACATCCTGCGGAACGGCCCATCGATGTCCCTTGGAAAGGTTGTCGAACACAGCGACCTGATAGCCGTTTCGTACCAGCCTTCGTACAGTGTGCGATCCAATATAGCCGGCCCCGCCGGTCACAAGAACTGTCCCACTCATCATCCTGTCCACCTCTTCAGTACGCTTCTGACTGTGAAATCAGTATAGTCAGTACACACCGCATGAACAAGGAGACAACATCAACTGGCCTGTACCAATGCAGGTGTTGGGCTATACTACATGATGAACAGCTGGCACCGCGACACAGCAGCGCGAGAGGAGGACCACGATGGCCGAACTGAGATGGAACCCGATTCTGCGAACATGGACAATGGTGGCAAGCAACAGGCAGACACGACCCAATCTGCATGCCGACGGCTGTCCCTTCTGCCCCGGATCAGGCAAAGTCCCTCCTGACTACGATGTCCTTGAATACGACAATGACTTCCCAGCCCTGACGACAAACCCCGGTGAGCCTGACGCAGCAGGGTCTGATCTGTCGCCCGTTGCTCCAAACTACGGCAAGTGCGAAGTCATCCTGTACTCACCACAACACGATGCCAGCCTCCACGACCTCAGCGTCGCTCACCTGACGCGTCTCGTAGAACTCTGGACCGAGAGACAACGTGTTCTTTCTGGCGATCCTCGTATCAAGTACATCTATCCCTTCGAGAATCGTGGCGAGGAGGTCGGGGTGACGATGCTGCACCCCCACGGCCAGATCTATGCATACCCATTTGTCCCCCTGAAGATTCGGACGGAGCTTGACAGCACACGTGCCTGGTACGAAGAGCATGGAAGCTGCCTGTTTTGCGATCTCACACGCAACGAACTGTCTGACGGCAGGCGCATCATTCTGGAAAACGCCAGTTTCGCAGCGTACATCCCCTCGTTTACCGACTATCCCTACGGCGTGTTCATTGCAAGCCGGGCTCACAAGGGATCCTTCACCGACTTCGCGTCTTCGGAACGAAGCGACCTCGCCCGCATACTCAAGACTCTCACCGGTGGGTTCGACCTCTTGTTCGGGCGACGCTTTCCGTACATGATGTGCATTCATCAGGCTCCCGTAAACAGTCCGGAAGATGCTGGCTGTGAGCAATACTACCATTTTCACATCGAATTCTATCCCCCACTGCGCAACGCGACCACGGTAAAGTACTACGCATCCTCAGAGATGGGCGCCTGGGCAGCATGCAACACCTTGCGCGTGGAGGAGACTGCCCCGGCTCTTGCTGCCGCATGCAGGCGGTTCGAGCAGACGGGAGACAACTCATAGACATGCGCCCATCCGCTGTCGAAGAGTTCGTGCGCGTGTATGGTCCTGGAACCCATGAGATTCGCTCCTTCTTTGCCCCCGGCAGGGTGAACCTGATCGGCGAACATATCGACTACAACGGTGGTCTGGTCATGCCGGCAGCACTCACGCAGGGAATTGCCGCGACCTGTCGTCCACGTTCCGACAGGCTCGTCAGACTCCGTTCCAGGGAAGACACGCTGTCCATAGCGATCGATCTGGACCAACCTATCGCGCCTGATCCTGCACGCGGCTGGGGAAACTATCCCGCTGGAGTTCTCCAGGAACTCCTTCTCCGGGGCATCAAGCTGAACGGAGCCGATGTCCTGTTCACCACGACCTTGCCACAGGGAGCCGGTCTGTCCTCTTCTGCCGCCATGGAAGTACTGACGGCCTTTTCCCTGCTCGCTCTTGCAGGTGCTCCGACAAGTGACCTCAAGGCTATTGCCCTCCTTGGCCAGAAGGTGGAGAACCAGTTCATCGGAGTCAACTGCGGCATTATGGACCAATTCGCAGTCGCTCTTGGCAAGAAGGATTGTGCCCTGCTGCTCGATTGCGAATCACAAGACTACCGCTATGTTCCCGTTGACTTGGGCGGCCATGTTCTGGTCATCATGGACACGGCCTGGCAGCGGCGACTGACCGATTCGAAGTACAATGAGCGCAGAGCCCAGTGCGATGCAGTTCTCCGACTCCTTGGCGAGGATGCACCGCAAGATGGTCTTGTTCATGCCGCATGGGATCAGGTGCTGTTCCATGTCTCGGACCCGATGTTGCGGCGGAGAGCACGTCATGTCATCTCCGAACAGACACGAGTCCAGCAAGCTTCTCAAGTGCTGGCCTCCGGAAATCTGGCTGCGTTCGGGAGATTGCTCACAGCTTCTCATACGTCCCTTCGAGAGGACTACGAAGTGACCGGGCCACATCTCGATGCGATCGTGGATGCGGCGCTTCACGCGACAGGGTGTCTCGGGGCACGCATGACGGGTGCCGGTTTTGGAGGCTGTGCCATAGCACTGGTCGAACAAGCCGCGGTGCCCGACTTCATGGCTTCGGTCCGATCCGCATACCTGAGGGAGACGCGGCTGGAACCTTCGTTCTATGAGACACACGCTGCAGATGGCGTCCATGAGACCACAGGGGAGGAATAAGTGGAGAACGTAAGGGGCAAACTGACGTATCGCCGCGACGGGGTCGTCACGACCCTGAGTTTTGGACTGGACCGGCAAGTGGAGAACGATGATCTTGTCATTGCCCCGACCGTACGCGCAACAGCCCCCGGAGAACGCTGGACCCTCACCGTGACAGCTCGAACTGCGGTGAAGCTTCTCACAGCCGAATTGAGGGTTCCCGTTCCTATTCCACCATCCAGCCGTATCTTCGTGAATGGCTATCAGACATGGACTGAATCACAGGAACTGGGGCCGAAGAACCGTATCCCGTCGCTGAACAGGCTAGCTCGGTCACGGTGTTCGGCATATGGCGACTATGACTACGTCACGAACCCGGGCTTTCCGGGACGATTTCACGGCTGGACCTATGGATATGTTCGGACCAGACCCGATCTCCTGACTCTGTTTGGGTCACTGGCCGAGCACACGGGTTTCACCCTGGTGACGGTCACTGCCTCCTCTGGAATGGTCACGCTCCAGAAGGAATGCGGGGGTGTCGTGCCTGGCGAACCATATGTCCTGTATGACGCGTATGTGGGAACCGGAACGGACCGCGAGACCTTTGGCCGCTATTTCGAGCTTCTTGACCTTCGGCCTCTCCGGACGCCACCTCTGACCGGCTGGACAAGCTGGTACAACTACTACACGGGCATCACCGGGGAGATTGTCCAGCACAATCTCGACGCTCTGGGCAACCACCAGGTCCCTCTTGATGTCTTCCAGATCGACGACGGTTGGCAACCTGCCATCGGCGACTGGTTGACGGCCAATGACAAGTTCCCGGACGGAATGGGGGCAATGGCCGAGGCAATACACAGGCGCGGCTACAAAGCCGGCCTGTGGTTGGCTCCCTTCATAGCCGAGGAAAAGTCCGACGTGCTGCGGGATCATCCGGACTGGTTCCTGAGTGATGAAAGCGGAAAGCCTGTCAAAGCCGGATACAACCCGGGCTGGAGTGGCTTCTTCTATTCGCTCGACGTGACGAACCCGGCTGTCCGCTCCTATCTCCAGGACGTTTTCAACCTCGTCCTGCACACCTGGCACTTCGACCTGGTCAAGCTCGACTTCCTCTATGCTGCCTGTCGCAAAGCACCTGAGGGCAAGACGCGCGGTCAGGTCATGTCCGAATCGATGCAGTTTCTGCGCGACACCATCGGGGACAATCTCATTCTGGGGTGTGGCGTCCCACTCGGACCCGCATTTGGACAAGTCGACTTCTGCCGCATCGGCGGCGATGTCGCCCTGAAGTGGGAGGACCGCCTGCTCTCGACGATTCACTATCGTGAGCGCGTATCCACGGTATGCGCTCTGAAAAACACGATCAGCCGAAGGCATATGAATGGTATGGCCTTCTGGAACGATCCGGACGTCACGATCCTCCGCAATACCGGAAACAGTCTGACGGAAGCACAGCGTCGCACGCTCTTTCTCGTGAACCAGGCGATGGGAGGACTCATCTTCACGTCAGACGACATCTCGTCCTACACAGACGCACAGCTCAGGCTGTACCTTTCCCAATTCCCGTTCTCAGCAAAGACCACACTCGAAGCCAGACCATTGGGCGAGGCATGGCGCCTGACCTTGCGCGCCGAGAATGCCACGTACGTTCTCGCAGCCAACCTGGGCTCGCGACCTGCCACGATAGACCTGGAACCTGGCCTCTACTACTGCAGCGGGCACCTTATCGAAGGGCAGGACCCTCTGCATCTCCCGCCCTTCGATTCAGTTTGTCTTCGGAAAGCACAGGGAACCGGTGTCGAACTCCTTGGAACAACGACCCATGTGTTCCCGGGACTTGATGTGACAGGCTTCGAGTGCTTTGAGACCTCAATAGGATTCCAGCGATCCGACGACGCCCGGCTTGAAGGCGAAGCCCTGATAGCGGTCCCGGATACATCGCATCAATGGACCGTGAATGGCGTAGTCGTCAGCCCTGAGCAGGAAGGCGCTCACACAGTCCTGAGAGTGCACGTGGTACCAGTTGCGCGCCCGATTGATTGAGGCATACTACTGACAGGTGCAGCACGAGACCAGGA
>JAPLGI010000109.1 GCA_026390245.1 Caldisericota bacterium | reverse complement strand
GCCTGGCGAACCATGCCCAGTTCCTCCCGCACATACGAGGCGGTGTCGCCGCGTTCGAGCAGGAGTTCGGCTTTGCGCGTCCTCACGTCGGGAGTCATGTCCGCCCCGTCCGCGGACAGGACGATGGCAGCGATCTCCGGGTCGTGAAAGTCGATCCTGGCTCCCTGGGCGGCGGCCTCCTCAACCACGAACAGTGGAAGGCGCCTCCAGGCGCTGCGTCCCAACCACGCCAGCTGGTCCTTCATGGCCTGCGCGTCCTGGGGGCTGCGCAGGAAATTGAAATAGAGGACTCCCAGAGACAACGGGATGGTCACGTTGTCCGCATCGGAAAGACGACGCATGAGGTCATCCCGCTCCATGGTGCCACTCATGATCTCCCTCAGGATGTCGATCAACTGCCGTTCCGACTCCTGCCCGGGTGCAGGGAACGGTGACGCAGGGACCGTTTCCCGGGGCAGGTGCACCGTCACCGCAGGCCCCGTGTGAACCGCACGCGCTGCATCTTCCTCCCCCCGCAGAGAAGCCAGCCTGAGTTCCTCCGGTGACAGGACGGTCAACCCGGCGGACTCGGAGGGGATGACATGCCTGCTGGCAGCACCGGACTCCTCCTCCGGCTTCACCCATGCCTGGTGTGGCACTGGGATCGTCACCATCTTCACTTCGGCCGTCATGTCGGGCAAGAGATCGCTCGCGATTTCCCTCTGGGAGGATTCGCCGTCGGTCTTCTCGGCGGCTGAGGCGCCCTCTGGTATGGGAGGGAACGAAGCCGTCTCCTCCGGAGAGGATGGAGGCCAGGGCGGCGGTTCTGACGCGGGCACGGCGCCCGTCGTGGTCTCTTCGCCAACAACTGCCTCGTCATACAGCGTCTCAAGCGTATCCGTCGCTCGCTCGTCCGACTCGATCGACTTCGCCTTGCGCTCGATCGCCGGCACGCGGTCGATCTCCGATGGCTGAAACGCCCGCCTGCCACTCCCAGGCCCTTCCACGGCTTTGACCTTCCAGTCGATCTGACGCCGCATCTCAGCGATGGCCTTGCCGAGGCCCACATACGATGGCTCGGCCATGCGCACCTGCTCATACAGGGCGAGTGCCTCGGCGAACTTGCCGTTGTTGCCCAGGATGCTCGCCTTGAGGTACAGCGTGCGTGGATTCTGGGGGCTGATCTCCAGGCTCTGGTCCAGCACCTTGAAGGCCTGAACGTAGTCGCGGCGGTACGCAAGCACCCGCGCCTTCTGGTTGAGCGCATCAGTGCTGCGTCCGTCGACGGACAGCGCGGAGTTGCTCGCTGACAGGGCCTTGTCAAAGTTGCCGTCCTTGATGCAATAGCGGGACAGCTCGATCAGGTCGCGGATCGTGGCGGACTTGTCCTTGAGCTGATTGTCCAGACCCACGATCTTCAGATAGGCACCGATGAAGATGTCCCACGACGAGACCTTCCGGTCCTTGAGGAGCTGGACGAGAGCATTGAGGACTTCGATCCCCTGGGCATACCTCTGCCGTCCGTAGGCATGGTCGGCCTCGTGCACAGCAAAACGGAGGGCCGCGTCATAATCGCGACGGCCCACCAGCTCCTCCATCTGCTTCTGCAACCGCTCCTCGTCAGAACTTGGCAATTTCACTCCCCCCATCAATGCTCGTCGTGCAAGACTGGCATCATCTTACCAATCGCCGTCAAATATGCAACAAGTGGCGCCAGCTCACCCTCGGCGGAGTCGTCATAGAGGACACTCATGATGCTCTCGTCAGACATCCGCTCGCCAAGCGACACGACCGCCTGCCCCTCGCAGTCGGTCAGGACAGCCTGAACAAACCACACGCTGCCGTTTGGAACGCGAAACCGGGCGACGACCTCCATCAGCCTGCAGAATTCAGGAAGTGCTGCAACTTGCTGACGATGACGTCGATGGCGACCAGGTTGTAGCCTCCTTCGGGTATGATCAGGTCGGCATACCTCTTGGTGGGCTCAACGAATTGCAGGTGCATCGGCCGGACAACCTCCATGTACTGCTTGACCACGGACTCCACCGAACGGCCACGCTCCTTCGTATCGCGCAGGAGGCGGCGGATGAACCGGACGTCCGCGTCCGTGTCGACGTAGAGCTTGATATCCAGCAGGTCGCGCAGCGCTGGGTTCTCCAGCACCAGGATTCCCTCGAGGATGATGACGGGCTGAGGTCCGACGTGGTCGGTCCAGGGCTCGCGCTCATAGCGTGCATAGCTGTAGACGGGCACATCGACCGCCTCGCCACGGGTCAGGCGCCGAAGGTGGTCGATGAGCAGGTCGTCGTCGTACGCGCTGGGGTGGTCGTAGTTGATGCTGCGCTTCTCCTCAATGGACATGCCATCGAAGTTCCGGTAGTACGAGTCCTGCTTGAGGAAGACGACCGGCTGTGCCGTCTCATGCATGATCTTCTCGGCAACGGTGGTCTTGCCCGAGCCGGAACCGCCGGCGATGCCAACGAGAATGGGGCGTGTCATGTCAATTGCCTCCAGGGAGATACAATCGCATATTGCGGCTGTGTTCGGCGAACGTCCGTGCGAAAACGCAGTGACCATCGGGTTTGGCCAGGAAGTAGAAATACGTGCTTGCGGGGGCATGCGCCGCGGCGTCCAGTGACGCCAGTCCTGGATTGCAGATGGGGGTCGGCGGCAAGCCGGGATGCAGGTATGTATTGTAGGGAGAATCGTGCTTCAGCTCTTCGTAGGTGTAGAAGCCATCGTGGCTGGGGAGGACGTAGCCGAGCGTGGCATCCATCTGAAGGAGCATCCCCTCGTTGAGCCGGTTGAAGATGACGCTGGCGACCAGCGGGCGGTCGTCGTCATACCTGGCTTCCCGCTCGACGATGGAGGCGACCGTGATCAGTTCATCCCCCGTCAGCTTGCGCTCTGCCGCCTGGCTGGCCCAATCGGAAGGGACGACGTCGGCAAACCTGCCCAGCATGCGCGCGACCACCTCGGCAGCATCCCCTGCGTACAGGAATTCGTAGGTATCGGGAAACAGCCGCCCTTCAAGGATGCTGCCCTGAGCATCCCTGGCGGCCCTCAGAAACTCGTCCGCTGCGATGCCGGCCTGTTCTTCCAGGCGCGTCGCCATCTGCTGGACCGTGTACCCTTCGGGAAACGTCACGCGGACCGTCAACGGGGAACCCGACTCAAGCTGCTTGTACAGAGCCTCCATGGTATCGATTCCGCTCACCACATAGCGCCCCTCGCGCAATGAGCCGCCACGCCTGAGCCGCCAGTACCAGCGCAGGGCCTGGGGACCGGATGTCATGCCAAGTGCATGGACCCGCTCGCTGATAGCGGTCACGCTGTCCCCCAGACGGACATCGACATACGCGTCGCGTCCCTGGGCAGGGACTATGCGTACGAATTGGAGCCAGCCGACAGCCCCTGCGGCGATCAGGAGGACCAGCAGGACGCCGACGATGCGAGCGGCCGTGCCGGCGGCGCTGCGGCGCTGACCAGTGGGGGTCGGCTCCGCAACCTGAGGCGTGGGTTGCGTCTCTTCGTCCATGTCAGTCATGTGTGCCCGGCACCGATGAAGCACGATCCAGATAGCCCTGGAGGATGTAGACCGCTTCCCACTGGTCCTTGGTGGCGCGTCCTGCGGCAGTCGACCGTCCTTCGCTCACGGCAGCCCGCCCGACG